>NZ_JAYKBM010000008.1:0-37077 GCF_035282565.1 Parvimonas sp. D9
ATTTAAGCAATAAAAAAGTGTTGGAAAATACGTATTTTCCAACACTTCGAATTTCTTTGTCTTATCTCTTTGAGAATTGTGGGCTTCTTCTTGCCTTTTTAAGACCATATTTCTTTCTTTCTTTCTTACGAGGGTCTCTTGTTAAGTAACCGGCTCTTTTTAATACAGGTCTTAATTCAGCAGAAACTTCCAATAAAGCTCTTGCAATACCATGTCTGATTGCACCGGCTTGTCCTGTAAATCCGCCACCTTTTACAGTTACATAAACGTCGAATTTACCAAGACTTTCTGTTACTTCTAAAGGTGATTTTGCAGTAACCTTTAGAGTATCATAATCAAAATATTCTTCTATATCTTTCTTATTAATAATAAATTTTCCATTTCCAGGTGTTAAGAAAACTCTAGCTACAGAAGTTTTTCTTCTTCCTGTTCCCATATATTGAGTTGCCATATTATGTTAATCTCCTTTCTATTCCTATTTACTTAATGTTAAAACTTCAGGTTGTTGTGCTTCATGGTTATGTTCCGGACCTGCATAAACCTTTAATTTTTTGAACATTTGTCTTCCTAAAGTATTCTTTGGAAGCATTCCTTTAACAGCTAATTCAATAACTTTTTCAGGTTTAGTTTGTAACATTTTTTCATAAGAAATAGCTTTTAAACCATTTGAATATCCGGTATAGTATCTATGTTCTTTTTGTTGTAATTTGTTTCCGGTTAATTTAACTTTTTCAGCATTAACAACAATAACATAATCTCCCATATCGAATGATGGTTGGAATCTAACATTTTTCTTTCCTCTTAAAATTGAAGCAACTTCAGTTGCAAGTCTTCCTAAAACAACGTCTTTTGCATCAACTACATACCATTTACGATTAACATCGCAAGGCTTTGCTACGTAACTTTTCATTTCATTCCTCCTTAATTCTTTTTACAATATTGGGTTATTTAGACATCGCTACCCAGCGATTTTGTAGGCGAGGACTTATTAATCGCAACCTCGACTGCTATGCGATCGATATTGTAAAAAGACAAGGCTTTTTAAATATCAAAGTATCCAAAAGTGATACTTGAGTATTATATCATATATATACAGAAAATACAATACTTTTATTAATTTTTTTGCATATCTCTTAAAACTTTTGAAGTTAAGTCAGGATAATTCCCGATTATTGCATCAACTCCCATTTCAATTAAATACTTCATAGCCTTTTCATCATTAACTGTCCAGGTATTTATTTCAAGACCCATCTTTTTGAATTCTTCTACCCAAGATGGCTTTTGTAAAAGCATATAATATCCGGGATGAACAGCCTCATGTTTAATCCCTCTCATATATTCAACTGTATTCATCAGTGGACTGTCAAGGAGAAGTCCTGTCTTAAAAGTAGGATCAATTTGTTTGCAAAGTTCCATTGACTCATGATTAAATGAGGATAAAATTACATCATCCTTAAGTCCAAACTCTTTTACCATTTTGATAACAGCTTCTTCAAGCCCATAGTAGAATACATAGTTATTTTTAAGCTCTAAATTTACAAAAAGTTTATTATCCTTTACAATTTGTAAAAGCTCATCTAAAAATATAATTTTTTCTCCTAAAAACTCACTTCCTTTATGTGAGCCAAATTCCATTTGCAAAAGCTCTTTTGAAGTCAAGTCCTTTATAAAGCCACTTCCATTTGAACAAGTTCTGTCAATGGTATCGTCGTGTATTATTACAAGTTTTTTATCCTTTGTCATATGAACATCAGTTTCAAAACCGTCACAATCAGAATGTTCAATAGCCTTTAAAAAGGCAATTTTTGTATTTTCAGGATATTTTCCGGAAAATCCCCTATGGGCTAAATTTAATATTTTTTTCATAATATCTCCTTAATTTAAAAACTTTTATGATTAAAGTATATCACTTTTATACAATTTACTCAATAATACACTATGTTTAATAAATAAAAAAACGGGTAGGAAATTAGGGTATGTAAATACAAAATATTTTTATTCGCTAGGGGTGCTGTTAAGCTGAGAAATACCCTTTGTACCTGATTCAGATAATACTGACGTAGGGAAGTTGAATAGTCTTTTTAATATGGACTTTCTAGTGAATATCTTAGGAGGTTTTTTTATGGAAAATTTTGGAAAATTTTTCTCAACAACAGGAGGAAAAACAACTATTATATTGTTAATTTCTTTTGCGTTTTTATTTTTCGTCTTTTATTTTAGAAGAGATGAAAAAATATTTTCTACAAAAGCACTAACCTATTCAGCCATTTTATTGGCACTTGGAATTAGTGCAAATCAAATAAAGTTTTTTAGCTTGCCACAAGGAGGAAGTATAACTTTATTTTCAATGATTTTTGTAGTTTTTATAGGTTATATGTTTGGCCTTAGAGTAGGACTTATAGCAGGTATAACTTTCGGACTTTTAAATTTATTGATAAAACCTGAAGTCTATACACCCGTTCAGGCAATTATTGACTATATTTTAGCATTTGGTTCTCTTGGACTTAGCGGATTATTCGCAAACAAAAAAGATAAATTAATACCTGCTTACCTTATAGCAATTACAGGAAGATTTATCTTTGCAGTGTTCTCCGGATATGTGTTCTTCGGTTCTTACGCTCCTAAAGGTTGGAATCCGTTGTTTTACTCAATTTGGTATAATTTTTCATATATCGGAACAGAGGGCTTTATAACTATATTATTGCTTTTAATTCCTCTTGTGAGAAATACATTGGAAAAATTAAAATCAAGTAATTTTAAAACGAATTAAAAAGGTTTGGAAATACCGAATTTTTTACTTAAACACAAAAATAGAGAGCTAAAAAACTCTCTATTTTTTATCCTCTTTTATTCATTATCTTTTTTCTTTGCAATATATGCTCCACCTATTCCCGCTAACGCAAGTAATACATAAGAAAATGCACTCTCTACATTTGTCTTCGGTAACATTCTACCTTTTTGTACTTTTACTTTAGGTTTTTGTGGTTTTAATGGCTTTAACGGTTTTTGTTGTGGTTTTTGTTGTGGCTTTGGATTTGGTTTTTGTGGTTTCACATTTTTATCTTCTTCAAATTTCCATTTACCTACTAAACGTAAATCTTCATTATCAACTTGTACCTTACCTATCACATCAAAATTTTTATCTTTTTTTGCTAACTGCCAACCTACAAATTTCCAAGTTCCATCTGTAACTTTTACATCAGCAAATTCTGGAAGTACTATATCTGTTCCGGCAACTACATCTGATTTGTTTGCAGGTTTTTTATCTAAAACTTCTTGAGGTAATTTTTTGCCATCGGTTACTGATTTAAATTCAAATGTTACATTATATTTTTTAGGTGCAGGTTTATTTTTTTCAAATATCCATTCGCCTTCTAATCTCAAATCTTCACCATTAACTGTAACTTCATTTTCTACAACTACCAAACCATTACCTTTTGGTGTCTTCCAATTTACAAATTTCCAAGTTCCGTCTGCTACTTTTACATCAGCGAATTTTGGAAGAGCAATCTTTTCTCCATTACCAACATCCGTTTTATCTACAGGTTTTAATGCCTTTACTTCATCCGGTAATTCCCTATTATTAGTTATTGACCTGAATACATAAGTAACCTTATAACCGTCAGTTAAACGTACTTTATTGATTTTTTCTTCTTTTTTAACCTTAACAGGAACAACTTTTTCAGATTTTTTAGCTCCTTCTTTTACTTTTTTTTCAATCTTAACTTCTTGTTTTTCTACTTTTTTCTCTACTTTTTCTGAATCTTTTTCAGTCTTAGCAACTTCTTTTTTGCTAACAGTTTCTGACTTTGCTTTTTCTTCCTCTGCAAAACTTACTTTCGGCAAAACGGAAATCAACATTGCAAAAGTCAAAACTCCGGAAATAAATTTTTTCATTTTTAATACCTCCTCAAAATCAAATAAATTTATTAATATTTTATTTAAAACATAATACAATATCATTGCGCCGTATTATATTATAGTTTTATTATATCATAATTCGAATAAATATGCAACTAAAAATTATGTTATTATTCAATTTATCTGAAAATGGTAATTTTACTATTAAAAATTTTAAATTTTTATACAAAAATAGCAAAAAACTATTTGTAAAAAAGTAAAAATATGAGATTTCTCCACTACACTCAGCTTCGCTTCGTTCCAGTCGAAATGATGTATAAAGAGAAATCTCTGCTTAATGGCTTGTCGTTAATAGTAAATTAACTTCAAATTATCTTTATAAATATGGTAGAAAAAATAAAAATCTACATCATAGTATTTTAAAATTATATAAAAAACAAAATACCTCACGTCATAGTGCTTTGCAAAGAGATACTCTCAATACGTCATCTCGACCGAAGTGAAACGGAGTGGAGAGATCTCACACTATTATTTGCTTGCAAATAATAGTAAGTCCTGCAAAGGACTTAAAAAAATAAAAATATTAAATATAATCACTATGTAAATTTTCTAAAGCTCCATTTAGTATGAAAATTTCATATCGATGTATCTGCGATACATTTACTTTTACTTGTTTACAAGCAAAACTATGAGATTTCCACAGTCGATTGTACTCAAATCAAAGATTTGAACAATCTTTGCATCAGACCTACTATTGCTTGTAGAAAAGTAAAAATATGAGATTTCTCCACTACACTCAGCTTCGCTTCGTTCCGGTCGAAATGACGTATAAAGAGAAACCTCCGATTAATGGCTTGTCGTTAATAGCAAATTAACTTCAAATATTATTTAAAATTTACACAAAATAATAAAGGTTGGGATTTCCCCAACCTCAAAATTTTTAATGTTTTTTCTTATATCCAACAGCTCCGGCTACTCCTAAAGCTAAGATTGAAGTTATCATATAACTCAATCCGCCTGATATATTTGTTCTTGGAAGTTTGTTTTTCTTAATTGAATTTTTACTCTTTCCAGCATCTTTTCCGGATTTATTATTGTTACTACCCGGTTTGCTATTATCATTATCAGGCTTCTTGTTATCTTCTTGCTTATCTCCATAAACTACTGCATAAACGCTGAAATGATTTGTTTTAAAAGTTATCTTTCCATTTTCATAAGTGAATGGAATTTCTTTTAATCCACCGTTTATATGATATAATTTTTCTACCTTTAATTTTACTTTAATTGTAACGGTAACTTCGCCTCTTGGTTGAGTTTCTCCGTTATTTGCATCTTTCAAATTTATATCATAAGCATCATATTCTTTTCCGACTAATTCACTTGGATTTACTCCCTTTGTTAAGACTTTCCAATCTTTATTCAAAGTATTAGTATCTCCTGTTACAACTATTGAACCGTCTTCATTTTTCAGTTCAACTTTTTCAACTTTTGGAAGATTTGGTTTGTCTTTTAGATTATTTATTGAAGCTGTCAATTCTTCTTCTGCCTTATTAACTTCCTCTTGTGTTGCATCGGCTTTTGCCAAAATTTCTTCAGCCTTTTTCAGAACTTTATTCATTACCTCTATTGATTCTTCAGTTTTGCCCTTTGTTGTTTCAGGGACTTTTGCTTTTTCAACTGCTTTTTGTAAAGCTTCTTTATTGACTTCCGGCTTTGTTTCATCTAATTCCAACTCAACATTGACAACCATAGCACTGAATGTTCCACTGTTTCCGGTATTGTAAATATATTTAAAACCTTTTGGATTATTTGAACTTATATTTAAAATTCCAGTATTTTTGTCATAAGAAAGATTTGTATCTTTTTCATCAACTTTAACCTTATCTAAATTTTCTTTTCCTACAATTTTACTCATATCAATTTTAGTAAGATTATTTGTTTTATATTTTACTCTTTGGATTGAATCGAAATATGAATAATCTTTTTTAAATTCAACAGTTGATAAATCAATAGTAGTCAATCTGTTTCCATGAATATTCAATCCGGATAATAATAAATTTTTAAGTTTTAATTCAGATAATTTGTTTTCTTTAAGATAAATTGCCGTTAGCTTCTTATTATTGCTTAAATCAATTTCTGTAAGACCCATATCATCTTCTTTATTATTATCTAAAGATAAAGATAAAAGTTCTGTATTTTTAGAAAGATCCAACTTCTTCAAATTATGTCTTTCAAGTTTAAGTTCAGTAAGATTTACAAGTGGCGTAATATCAATATTTTTTAACTTTTCTTTTTGATCTGACAAATCAAGGTGTTTAAGAGAAGTTAATTTTGTAAAATCTAATCCATTTGTAAAATTATTTCCCTTTAAATCTAACCATTCAATCTTATTTGTAAGATTAAATTTAATTTCTTTAAGATTGTTGTCATTTGCTTTTATTGATTTCAAATGTTCTAAAACACTAACATCTAAAGTTTCAATCCCAACTTTATTTATATCTAAATATTCAAGTTTTTTGAATGTAGAGAAATTAAAGTTATTGTGTTTTTTTCCTTTTACTTCTAAAATATTTACATTAATTAATTTTTCAACACCTGTTACATCAACATTTTCTGAAATCATTAACTTTTTGATATATTCCACAAAAAGTCCTAATTGTCAATTAGTAATACTACTAAAAGATTGTATTTAAAACATTATAAAATTTTGTATTATTTTTTTATATTTTTCACTCATTTTTTATAATTTTCACAAAAAAAGATTGAGCTTTTTACTTCTCAATCTTTTCAACATCAAATATTTAATTTTGTAAGAATTTATTTCTTATTCTTTTTTTTATATCTGATTTTTATTGCACCAAGTGCTCCTGTTGATAATCCTAACAGTACTGTATATAATGCTGTATTAACTGCATATCCTGTTTTTGGTATTACCGGTCTTGGCTTTAATGGTGTCGGATTCGTTGTCTCATTTGTATCGTAATTGTTGTTTCCTTCAACTACATTCGCCTTATTTAAAATCTTTTCGCCGTTTACATTGTCATTTACTTTTACTTTGAATGTAACTTCAAATGTTTCTCCATCTGCTACTTTTTCTTTAGTCCAAGTAATCTCTCCATCCTTGTAAACTCCACCATTATCTGCAGAACCTTCTACATAAGTTGTATGTTCAGGTATCTTGTCCTTAATCACAACTTTTTGTTCTTTTCCTGTTGTATTTTTGTAAGTAACTTTATAAAGTAATTCTTGTCCTGCTTTTACTTCGTTTCCATCAATACTTACTTTGTTATCTTGACTATCAAAAACATCTTTCACCGGCTTTGTAGGTGTCGGATTCGTTGTTTCGTTTGTGTCGTAATTGTTGTTTCCTTCAACTACATTCGCCTTATTTAAAATCTTTTCGCCGTTTACATTGTCATTTACTTTTACTTTAAATGTAACTTCAAATGTTTCTCCATCTGCTACTTTTTCTTTAGTCCAAGTAATTTCTCCATCTTTGTAAACTCCACCATTATCTGCAGAACCTTCTACATAAGTTGTATGTTCAGGTATCTTGTCCTTTATTACAACTTTTTGTTCTTTTCCTGTTGTATTTTTGTAAGTAACTTTATAAAGTAATTCTTGTCCTGCTTTTACTTCGTTTCCATCAATACTTACTTTGTTATCTTGACTGTCAAAGACATCTTTTACAGGTTTTGTAGGTGTCGGATTCGTTGTTTCGTTTGTGTCGTAATTGTTGTTTCCTTCAACTACATTCGCCTTATTTAAAATCTTTTCGCCGTTTACATTGTCATTTACTTTTACTTTAAATGTAACTTCAAATGTTTCTCCATCTGCTACTTTTTCTTTAGTCCAAGTAATCTCTCCATCCTTGTAAACTCCACCATTATCTGCAGAACCTTCTACATAAGTTGTATGTTCAGGTATCTTGTCCTTAATTACAACTTTTTGTTCTTTTCCTGTTGTATTCTTGTAAGTAACTTTATAAAGTAATTCTTGTCCTGTTTTTACTTCATTTCCGTCTATACTTACTTTATCATCGCTAGGACTGAATACATCTTTCTTAGGTTTTGTTGATGTTGGATTTGTTGTCTCGTTTGTATCGTAATTGTTGTTTCCTTCAACTACATTCGCCTTATTTAAAATCTTTTCGCCGTTTACATTATCGTTTACTTTTACCTTGAACGTAACTTCAAATGTTTCTCCATCTGCTACTTTTTCTTTAGTCCAAGTGATTTCTCCATCTTTGTAAACTCCACCATTATCTGCAGAACCTTCTACATAAGTTGTATGTTCAGGTATCTTGTCCTTTATTACAACCTTTTGGTCTTTTCCTGTTGTATTCTTGTAAGTTACTTTGTAAAGTAGTTCTTGTCCTGCTTTTACTTCATTTCCATCAATACTTACTTTGTTATCTTGACTGTCAAAAACATCTTTTACAGGTTTTGTAGGTGTCGGATTTGTTGTTTCGTTTGTGTCAAACTTGTTATTTCCATCTACTACATTTGCTTTGTTAAGAATCTTTTCGCCGTTTACATTGTCGTTTACTTTTACTTTAAATGTAACTTCAAATGTTTCTCCATCTGCTACTTTTTCTTTAGTCCAAGTAATTTCTCCATCTTTGTAAACTCCATCATTATCTGCAGAACCTTCTACATAAGTTGTATGTTCAGGTATCTTGTCCTTTATTACAACCTTTTGGTCTTTGCCTGTAGTATTTTTGTAAGTAACTTTGTAAAGTAGTTCTTGTCCCGCTTTTACTTCGTTCCCGTCAATACTTATCCTGTCATCTCTAAATAACTGACTTGGAGCTATATCATCTTGACTATCAAAAACATCTTTCACCGGCTTTGTAGGTGTCGGATTCGTTGTTTCATTTGTATCGTAATTGTTGTTTCCTTCAACTACATTTGCTTTATTTAGTATCTTTTCGCCGTTTACATTATCGTTTACTTTTAGTTTAAATGTAACTTCAAATGTTTCTCCATCTGCTACTTTTTCTTTAGTCCAAGTGATTTCTCCATCTTTGTAAACTCCACCATTATCTGCAGAACCTTCTACATAAGTTGTATATTCAGGTATCTTGTCCTTTATTACAACCTTTTGGTTTTTTCCTGTTGTGTTCTTGTAAGTTACTTTGTAAAGCAATTCTTGTCCTGCTTTTACTTCATTTCCGTCTATACTTACTTTATCATCGCTAGGACTGAATACATCTTTCTTAGGTTTTGTTGATGTTGGATTTGTTGTTTCGTTTGTGTCAAACTTGTTATTTCCATCAACTACATTTGCTTTGTTTAGTATCTTTTGACCATTTACATCGTCATTTACTTTTACTTTAAAGCTAACTGTTACAGAATCTCCATTTTCTACTTCCTTAACCCACTTAATAGTTCCGCCATTTTCTATTCCATCATTATCTGCAGAAATAAATGTTGTATGTTCCGGAATCTTATCAGTTATTGTTACAGTTTGCTTTGTTCCTGTTGTGTTTTTATAAGTAATTTTGTAAAGTAGTTCTTGTCCTGCTTTTACTTCGTTTCCATCGATACTTATTTTATCATTTTGACTATCAAAAACATCTTTTTTAGGTTTTGTTGATGTTGGATTTGTTGTTTCATTTGTATCAAATTTGTTGTTTCCATCAACTACATTTGCTTTATTTAATATCTTTTCGCCGTTTACATCGTCATTTACTTTTACCTTAAATGTAACTTCGAATATTTCTCCGTCGGCTACTTTTTCTTTAGTCCAAGTGATTTCACCGTCTTTGTAAACGCCTTTGTTGCTAGCTGATCCTTTTACATAAGTTGTATGTTCAGGTATCTTATCCTTTATTACAACCTTTTGGTCTTTTCCTGTTGTATTTTTGTAAGTTACTTTGTAAAGTAGTTCTTGTCCTGCTTTTACTTCGTTTCCATCGATACTTATTTTATCATTTTGACTATCAAAAACATCTTTTTTAGGTTTTGTTGATGTTGGATTTGTTGTTTCGTTTGTATCAAACTTGTTATTTCCATCAACTACATTCGCTTTGTTTAGTATCTTTTGACCATTTACATCGTCATTTACTTTTACTTTAAAGCTAACTGTTATAGAGTCTCCATTTTCTACTTCTTTAACCCATTTAATAGTTCCGCTATTTTCTGTTCCGTCATTATCTGCAGAAACAAATGTTGTATGTTCCGGAATCTTATCAGTTATTGTTACAGTTTGCTTTGTTCCTGTTGTATTCTTGTAAGTTACTTTGTAAAGCAATTCTTGTCCTGCTTTTACTTCATTTCCATCGATACTTACTTTATCATTCTTACTGTCAAATACTTCTTTTTTAGGTTTTGTAGGTGTTGGATTATGAGTTTCATTTGTATCTGAATCATTAAATCCATCTTTAACATGAGATATATTGTCAATTGGTTTGCCATTTACGTCATCATCAACTTTTACTTTAAAACTAACAGTTATAGAGTTACCATTTTCTACTTCTTTAACCCATTTAACAGTACCGCCATTTTCTGTTCCGTCATTATCTGCAGAAACGAATTTTGTATACTGCGGAATTTTGTCAGTTATAGTTACGGTTTGTTTAGTTCCGGTAGTATTTTTATAAGTGATTTCATAGCGCAATTCTTGTCCTGCTTCTACAATCTTACCGTCAATACTTGTAATATCACTACCTTTAAAAACATCTTTTTTCGGTTCAGTCGGTGTATAAACCTTAACAGGTTTTGATTCCACATTATAAACATTATTTATACTAACTGTAAATTTATTTTCGTATTTTGTTCCTTCTTTTGTTACTTTTCCTGTGATTTTAGGTGATGGAACTTTTGCATTTTTTGTAAGATCATTATTTATTTTTTCTAATAAACTCGTCTTTGCTGTGAATTTAAGAAGTCCGGTTTCCTTAGTATATTCTACATCATAATCGGAATTCTTTGCTTTTGTTCCATCTAAGTCTAATTCATAACCTTTAGGTAATGTATCAGTAAATACTAAGGATTCTATCTTTTCGTGTCCCTTTGGAAAATCAGATGTATTTAATTCAAAGTTTACTACTGATCCTGTTTTTACCGTACTATTGTCTATATCTTTATTATTTTCATTAAGCGCTTTCTTTTCTACTTGTGATTTTACATAAAATACACTGTGATGATAAGTTATTTTTGTTTCCGGCTTTTGCGGTTCTTCCGGTGGTGTAGGTTTAACCGGCTTATTAGGTTCCTTTGCTTTTATTTCAGGAATACCAATAGCACGAACTTTTCCGTTTAATGAATACCATATATTAGGCTTTTTACCATCTTTATTGTCTTTACCTGGAACAGTTATACCATAATCTGGAGGATCTAAAATTTTTGAAACCGAAGCTGCACCTAATGTAATTTGATTATTTTTACCTTGTAATCTAACTACACCAGCCCCATACCATGAGTTCGGTGCGTCTGCTGTATCCCAACCTGAACCGGGTTCACTATCACGTTTATACATAGTATGTTTACAACCGCCTTCACCTTGCTTGAAGTTCAAGCTTTCAGTCGCATAAATCAAATTACGAGCTTTATCCTCACCTACTGTTGAACCGGTAATTTTTACAAATTGTCCTGCCTTATAATCTTTGGCAAGCTCTATGGAATTATATTCACGGTTAAGAGATGCAACTGACATCAGTGCATCTTGAAATTCAACTTCTTTTCCGTCTTGATCATAAAATGTAAATTCATTTTTAACAAAAATTGAGGTATCTTTTTCATCTTCTCCCGTATATGCAGATGCAAACACTCCAAGTGTCGGATCTGTAAATATACCCAACCACGCCTTACCGTTTTTAAAAGCTGAATCACTTGTTACGGTATATTTAAATACTATTTTGGAAATCTTTTTACCGTTGTAATAAGTCTTTTTAAGATTTGTATATGTAGCTGTTACGCTTTGCCCTTTTTGTAATAGAACTGTTGCCCATTTTACAGTACCATTTTCACTGACATTAGTTTTCCATGAAGCTTTATCGTCGAAATTTCCATATAATTCCATCTTATTTGTAGTACTTCCTGCAATGTCTAACTCTTTAATACTCATATTATCCAATTGTAATAACTTATCGGCATATTGTTTTGTCTTACTAAATGCATTATCCACAGCATTTTTAGACATATACTTTCCTTGATTAGCGGATAGAGTTAGTTCTGCATCCGGTTCTGAATCATATACAAGAGTCTTAGCATATGGAGAAGACAAGTATCCTTCCTCATCTTTGTGTTTCTTATACTCCTTAATCTTCTCTTCCATTTCCTTTTTTTCTTTTTCATATTGCTTTTTAAACTCTTCGTACTCTTTTAAGTATTTTGCATAATCTTCATTATATTTAGCCAAGTCCTTGTCATACTTTTCTTTTTCTTTATCATATTTAGCTTTTTTGGCATTATAATCGTCCATTTTGACTTTTGCTGCTTTAATTTTTTGAACTTGAGCCTTATAGTCAGCGTTAATTTCAGCCAACTTTGCATCAGCTTCTGCATTTGAATTTACAGAACCCTTATCTTGTTTTGAATCTTCTGTAATGTCAAGCCCGGAAGCCTTGCCGTCTTTTACAGCTTTATCCAATTCAGTACTATCTGCATTGACTTCTATCCCTTTAACAGGGTCCGCTGCTTTAACTTGAGATGCAATCGGTATAATCAATGCAAAAACAGTCAACATTGATATAATCTTATTAATGATTTCTTTTTTCTTCACTTTCTCGTTCTCCTTCCATAAGTAATAAATTTTCAATAAAAAAATCTTATATATATTTAATTATAATTCCTGCTCAATACCCCAATTAATCTTATGATTAAATATATATAATTTTATTCATAAAGTAAAAAATCATTTTTATTATACCATATTTGGCATTTAATGTCTACTCTAACCCTTAACAAAAGTTTGAATTAATTTCAATTATCAATATATATGTTATATTTATAAAAAACAACTTGATCTGACTCAATTAATTAATAATTATAAAGAAATTTGATTTAAAATTACAAAAAACGAAATTTCAGCTATTTTAAAAAGAATTTTTTGCTCACAATAAAAAAGGTTAAAGAATACATTTTAAAATTTATTCTCTAACCTCAATTGCTGAATCTATTAACTACAATAATGAAAAATCTTCCATATTCCAAATCTCTGTCGCTATATCTGTATAAAAGTCTTTTTCGTGAGAGATTAAAAAGATTCCTCCCTTGTATTCTTTTAAGGCTCTTTTTAATTCTTCCTTTGACTCCGGATCAAGATGGTTTGTAGGTTCGTCAAGCATTAGGATATTTGTCTTTTCGTTTAAAATCTTACAAAGTCTTACCTTTGCTTGTTCTCCACCACTTAAAACCTTCATCTGTGATTCTATATGCACAGTTGTAAGTGAACATTTTGCAAGGGCGGCACGGATTTTAAATTGTTCCCAACTTGGAAATTTCTCCCACATCTCATCAATTGGTGTATTGTTATTTTCGTAATGCTCTTCTTGTTTAAAATAACCTATGGCTAAGTTTTGACCGAAAGAAACAGAACCTGAAATAGCTTTAATATTTCCAAGAATTGTATTTACAAGAGTTGTCTTACCCAGCCCGTTTGCTCCGACAATGGCAATTCTATCTCCTCTTTCCATACGAAGATTTAATGGCTTACTTATCGGCTTATCATAACCTATTACCAAATCTTCAGTTTCAAAAATTAATCTACTTGTAGAAGGCGCTGTTTCAAAATAAAATTCAGGCTTTGGTTTTTCTCTTACAAGTTCAATCTTTTCCATTTTATCAAGTTTTTTCTGTCTTGACATTGCCATATTTCTAGTAGCAACTCTAGCCTTATTTCTTTGCACGAAGTCCTCAAGCTCTTGAATTTCCTGTTGTTGTTTTTTATAAGCCGCTTCAATTTGTCTTTGTTTCAACTCTTTCAGTCTTAAAAACTCGTCATAATCTCCAACATATCTATTTACTTCACAATTTTCAACATGGTAAATCAAATTAATTACAGAATTTAAAAATGAAATATCATGAGAAATTAAAATAAAGGCATTTTCATAATTTTGTAAATATCTTCTAAGCCAATTTATATGCTCTTCGTCCAAGTAGTTAGTAGGCTCATCAAGAAGCAAAATATCAGGCTTTTCTAAAAGCAATTTTGCAAGTAAAATCTTTGAACGTTGTCCACCTGAAAGGTCAAAAGCGGGTCTATCAAGCCATTCTTTAATTCCCATATTATGAGCAATTTCATCAATCTTGGAATCAATCATATAAAAATCATTCGTTTCAAGTAATTCTTGAAGCTCCGCCGCATCAAGCATAATATTGTCAAGTTCTTGCCCTGATAATTCACCCATTTTCATATAAATATCATTTAATTCACTTTCAACTTCAAAAAGATATGAAAAGGCTGATTTTAAAACATCACGAACAGTCATATCCGTACCAATCACAGAATGTTGGTCAAGATATCCTATTCTTACTCTCTTTGCCCATTCGATACTTCCCTCTTCAGCTTCAAGTTTTCCCGTAACCAAATTTAAAAAGGTACTCTTACCCTCACCATTCGGTCCAACAAGTCCTATATGTTCACCTTTTAAAAGTCTAAAATTTACATCTTTAAGTATTTGACGACCACCAAAACTGTGGCTCAAATTTTTTACAGTTAAAATACTCATTTCTTCTCCTTTTAGTATAGCTCTACATATTTTACCATATTTTTCAATTTAAGTAAAAATTTTAAAGACTGATTTAAAAGGACATATATTTCAACACAAAAAAGCCGTCATTTCTGACGGCAATTTAATCTTTTATTAAGTATTTAATTATCTGATTTTGAAAATCTATTAAATATAATCTTTTATTATAAAAAATGGATAATATACATGTAAATATACAATAGATAAATCATTAGTATTTCAATTGTTTTAATATAATTTTATGAACAGCATCTAGTGTAAATACATATGAACAAATTGAAAAAATCATTACCATAATAATCAATAAATAAACTGATTCAAATTGCTTTGTTTTAGCGATAAATTTACAAATTAATTGTATCGGCTGTTCCTTTTTTCTATCAATATAAACACTTATTACACGCAAAAATAACACATATGGTATCATCTGTTGAACTACTCCTAAAAACACTCCTAGAAGTTTATATGCTGATATAATCATATTTTTATCTGTTATTACTGCACTCATTGTTACAGACATTTCTTTTACATTATATCCGTAATACAATGTCAGAATAGAAACAACTACTGAAACAATAATAAATTTAACCGTAACGTTTTGAACTTTTCTACTAACAGATATAACAAATAGAAATATAATAGATATTAACAAAGGTATAATAGCAAACCATTTTAAGAACAAAGAAATATAATCTACATATTTTATGAATAAACTAACCGCTATGGAAATCCCAAACAAAAATAAAATTATTAATCCTAAAATATCACTATCACTCGAATTTCCATTCCCTACATTCGCCTCTCTCCTTTTTGAGGTGTAATGATAATCTGGAGATTTAATAAAAACAGTTTTAGGAGATATTTCTATTTTTGTATTAAATAGTTTAAGCACGATTTCTTTTATTTTTGAATTTAAAAATTTAACTTTATTAACAATTCTAGTTAAAAGTAAAAATAAAAATGATATTATTAGACCACTAATAATATTTTCAGGTATACTTTTAATCAATCCTTGTAACCAATTTATAATTGTATCTGGCATATTCATTACTATCCAACTTAAACATTTTCAAATATCATATCTAATAATTTATATCCTAATGCAGTGACTCTAAATTTTTCGATTCCTCCATTAGAATGAATTGGTATCTCACCTACAAACATTCCTGGAGTTTCATGATGAAATCCCTCACAACAATACAACCTAAACAAATTAAGCATTGCCAATTCATACTCTTCTTCAGATAAGTGAAGATGTTCCTTAACCATCTTGCCATTTATAAACATATTTTTATTACTTCTCACTTCATTTGTGTCTATACTATTATTTATTGTTGATAAAATAATTATTTCATTTTTAGAAAGATTTTTTAATATTTCTATAAACACCATACCAATATCTGAACGTTTTTCAGCATATTGCCAACCAAATAGAAGATTTGCCCACAATTCTTGCATATCATCGTCTTCTTCCATAAAGGCATTATCTAATATTTCAAATAGAAATTTAGGTGGCAAGGGTGTTTCTTTTCCATGGGTACTTCTTTTGTTCTTCTTATCATTGTACTTGTCCAAAAACTTTACTGCATTATTCCATCTGTAGTAATTAAGTTTATCCAACAAAACATCTCCAATTTTTGCAACAACTCTATTATTACTGTTCTGGATTTTAAGTTTTCCTTCAATCGAACCACTTTTAATTCCAAATTCATAAAATTTATCTTTATCTTGCATATATCTTTACCTCCTATAAAATTTAATTCATCTATTGTTTTTCTAATTATCTACAATGATAATAAAATGTTATTATTGTCAAATTCTTCTCCTTTGTATGTTCTAGCTCTACATATTTTACCATATTTTTCAATTTAAGTAAAAATTTAAACAACTGATTTAAAAGGACATATATTTAAACAAAAAAGCCGTCATTTCTGACGGCAATTTAATCTTTTATTAAAGTCTTTTAAGCATCTGATCTTGAAAATCCGTTTTTCATTTCACAACTTGCTGTGAAAAGTGTCTTATCAAGTAAATCATTTGTTTGGTCTTTTACAAAATCTGTTATCTCATCATTTGCTTTTTCTAAAAATTCGTGAACATTCTTTATCTTTGATTTGTTTTTCAAAAATTCTTTATCATATTTATTCAAGAATGTACGACATTTTGATTGAACTGCATTTTGATATCTTTCAACATGAGAAGCAGTTGATGGAAAATGCGCATCGCAAAGTGCTCCGATAATACGATTTATCCAATAGAAATTATCTGTTGAAGGAGTAAGAGTTGTATTTTCCAAATATTCAGGTGTTTTTGTAATATTTGCATAATAAGGAACTATTGCATTAAATACATTTGAACCGAAGGATAGCCACTCAATACTTCTAATTTCTTCAGGCATATAAGGTCTTATTTGAACTAGAGCCAAAACATCATTACGATTTATCCCTATAGGTCTAAATTTACCCTTTTGTGATAAATCTCCATTCTTTAGATATGGGTCATAAAGAGTTCCTTGATAGTGATTAGACATAATATATTTAACATCTTCTATTGTAATCTTCTTTTCAGGAATCATGCACCAAGGAAGATTATCACTATGTGGCTTAAACTCAGCATCTTCACCATCCCAATCAAAAGTATTTGGATTGAAATATCTTAGTATTACCCAAGCACGAGGTGTGTTGTAAGTATGATCCGCATCGGAATGACTTCCAAAAGCAACTCTCGGATTAAAAGGTTCTTTATAGTCTTCATCTTCATCATAGTCAAAACCTTCTTCAAAATCATCAAGAAGTTTTTCAAGAGACATATCAGTAGATAGGTCAAGGAAATTTTCTTCAACAAATTCTTTCAAATCTGATGAACACATAAATTCTTCTTTTGCTCCATAAGCATCTTCAAAATCAAAATGATCAAGTCCGAATTGATTTGGCATTACAACATAAACCTCGTCAGGAACTCTTCTTGCTATCCAGTGATGACCGCCGATTGTTTCAAACCACCAAATAGAATCAACATCTTGAAAAGCAATTCCGTTACTTTCATAAGTTCCATATTTTTCTATTAATGCACCAAGTCTTTCAACACCTTCTTTAGCACTATTTATATAAGGAAGAGTAATTACAACAAAATCTTCTTCACCTATTCCACCTTTTTTTATAATGCCCGGTTCAAATTCTACTAAAGGATCTGCTCCCAAAACTCTTTCGTTTGTAGTAATAGTTTCTGTTGCAGTCATTGAAACATTTTTTTCATTAACACCACAAGCTCCCCAAACTCCACGCCATTTTTTTACATTTGGAAGACAAGTATAACGCATAGGATTTTTAGGCAATTCAATTTCACAATCTGTACGAACAGATTTATAATGAATTGGTTGATCTTTAGGCTCAACAACGATAAATTTTTTTGATTTAAACATTCCTGCTGATGAATCTTCGATACGGGCAACCAAAGTTGAACCGTCATAACTTGCTTTTTTACCTATAAGAATTGTAGTACACATAACAAACCTCCTTAAATACATTTATGAATAATAATTATTATTACGTACATATATATTATACATTAAATTTATAGAAAAGTAAAAATATTTTTGTTGTTTCGTAAAAAAGCTTAACCCTTTCTTGTATTCAAAATTATGGATATAATGAAAAACAAAATGTTTCACGTCACTGCACCTTGCAATGAAAAGCTCCCAACACGCCATCTCGACTATTTGTTTGTTTACAAGCAATAGTATTTCCGAAAGAAATCTAAACAAGATTTATTATGTATCTACGATACATTTACTTTTGCTTGTTTACAAGCAAAACTATGAGATCTTTCGACTTCGTTACACTTCGCTTAAGATGACGTATAAAGAGAATAACTCTCGTCCAATAGCCAGACGTTAACAGTAAATAAACTTCAATAAAATTTAAAAATTGTATATTATAAAGAAATAACTCACGTCATAGAACTTTGAAATTAAATACCCCTAACACGTCATCTCGACCGAAACGAAGCGTAGCTGAGTGCAGTGAATCTAGCTCTAACTTTGTTTACTCGTAAACAAAAGTAGGTCTGACGAAGTTATTGTATCATTTGATACAATAACTCTGGAGATCTCATAAAGTTCTATTATCATAAATGAACTTCACATATATATAAAACTAAATACTTCACGTCAGAATCTTTTGCAATGAAATGCTCCTAACACGTCATCTCGACCGAAACGAAGCTTAGCTGAGTGCAGTGAATCTAGCTCTAACTTTGTTTACTTGTAAACAAAAATAGGTCTGACGAGGTTATTGTATCATTTGATATAATAACTCTGGAAAACTCATAAAGTTCTATTATCATAAATAAATTTCATATATTATTAAAAATTATATACAAAACTAAATACTTCACGTCAAAATCTTTTTCAATGAAATGCCCCTAACACGTCATCTCGACCGGAGTGAATCTAGCCCTAACTTTGTTTATTTGTAAACAAAAGTAGGTCTGACGGGGTTATTGTATCATTTGATACAATAACTCTGGAGATCTCACACTATTATTTGCTTGCAAATAATAGTAAGTCCTGCAAAGGACTTATATAAAAACTATGTAATTATATACTAACAGTACGAAAATTTTTTAAGTTCTTTTTGCAAATGAAGTTTTTGTTGTATGTATCTTCGATACATTTACTTTTGCTAAAGCAAAAGTATGAGATTTCTCCATTTCGCTAACGCTACAGTCGAAATGACGTATAAAGAGAATAACTCTCGTCCAATAGCCAGACGTTAACAGTAAATAAACTTCAAATTATCTTTATAAATATAGTAGAAAAAAATTTTAAACTCAATATATTTCACAACAAAAAAACAATTAACGGTAACTCTCCATTAGTTGTTTTTTATAATATAAAACTATTTACTTTTTAATAATCTGTTGACTTCCTTTTGTACTTCCTCATAATTGTATCCTGCATTTTCGAGCCTTGCACGTCTTAATTCACCATTGCCCCAGTTTCCTTGAATTACTTCTTTTGCAACTTCTCTTATCGCTTTTTCATTTATAAAAGCTCTGTAATCGACCCAGCCCTTTAATTCTTTTACATAATAGTAACTTCCCCATTTTCTAGTTAAAGTTACTTCTTCTGCTTGATGATTTTGTGTCGTTCCAATCATACTCTTATCTTCACAAAACCAAGGCAAACTATCGATTGAATAATAGCCTTTAATCTTGCTCTTTATATCCAAAAGCTCCATATATTCTCCTTCATCTTGAAATTCTTTTAATCTATAGACAAAATAATGTGGTCTGCCTGCATAAACCCAGAGTTTATCGTGATTATCCACAGAAATTCCATTTGCAGAATAATTACAGTGAATAATTCTATTTTCGTCAATGAAAATTCCGGTATGTCCAAAACTTGAACTATTATTTTCCTTTTTTCCCCAGATAAAAATATCTCCTCTTTTGGCATTCCAAGGAAGATTGTCCGTAATCTTTTCAAAACCGTTCTCTGTAAGCCATGAATGTTCGTGTTTTGTATCAATAGTCCAACCATTACTTTTTGCACCTGCACTCCTAAGTGCATAATATACGGAAGATGAGCAATCATAACTGGAAGATCCATTCCTATTTTGCATGGAATAAGAAACCTTGCTTTTTCTGTTTTCAAACCACTTTATAGCCTTTTCAATATCTATCATAAAAACTCCTATTTAAGTTTAACAACTAATTCATTTATAGCCTTTGTAAGTTCGTCAATCTTCTTTTCAAACCTAAGCAATAAAAACACGGACAGCACAACAGGAAAGCCTACATTTGAAATACTTGAAATTATATTTTCCATTTTTACCTCCTATCTTTAGCAAAAAAAAGACCCAAAGGTCTTTTTCCACTAGATTACTGTTATTTCTTCATAGCTTGTTGAAATAATATTGGCCTTTTTAATTCCTGTAACTTTTAAATTATCTTTAGCCAAAACTGACTTATAATCAAAAGTTTTTATAATATCAGCTGCTTCATCAGCTGACATATTTTTAATATTTGAAATTGTAAATGCCATATTTTTCCCATCTTCTAATATTAGAGTCATACTCAATGTCTTTTTCATACTTTACCTCCTATTCTAAAGTTGTTTCTACGACTTTAATTGTTTCTTTTTTTGTACCGTCAATAAATTTTTCAACGAATTCTCCTAATTTCTTTAAATTTTCATCAGAAGTTTCACTTTGAACGTTTTTAACAGTCACACTTCTCTTTTTAGAATTAGCAAGATTAAAACTAACCTTTAAATACTTTTTAGCCATATCTTTTCTCCTTTTTATTTATTTTGTAAGCCTTACACTTATATAATAAAAATTTTCTAAAAAAAGGGGGGATAAGGTTTATCTGTTATTCCTTTAACTTGTATGAAGTGGTGTTTTGTGTTAAAATAGTTGACACTAAGGGATTTGGAGGCAATATGAACAACGGATTACTCGAAATTTTTTCGTACATAATTTTATTTATTTATACAATATTTACCATTGGTAATTTATATATGATATTACAAAAAAAGACTACGGAAAGAAATTTTTTCAATGTATTTTTAATGCCATTATTGGCATTATTCTATCTATTAAGATTTAAAAATCATAATATTTTAATATATCTTGCAATTTTTTCATTTTGGATTGGAGATATTTTGCTTACAAAAAAGAATAAAAGGAATGTAATTCTAGGTTTAAGTTTATCTTGTATAGGGATGATTTTATATGTCATAAAACTTATAACATTTATAAAAATTGTAAACTTAAATTATTTGCTAACAATATTAATAATGATATTGTATTTTGGACTTGTATTTTTTGAAGTTATAATATCCTATGAATATGCAAGTGAATATTTTAAGAAAGATATAATTTTTCTCTATATCATTGCATTTTTAAATGCTTTACTTTGCATTTTAGCAATACTAACGGTAATTTCGAATTATAAAAGTGGAGTATGGTATTTAGTTTTTGGAAGTAATTTTTTCTTGATTTCAAATTCACTATTTTTCTTTGTATCATTTATAAAAAGCAACAGATTTTTCAATATCTGTACCACATTTACTTATGCAATTGCAAAACTGCTTTTAATAATAGGATTCGGACTATTTTTAATATAAACGGCTGATTTCAGTCGTTTTTTTGTTGGAGATTTTTATATTATAAGGATAAATCTTCGATTAAAAGCCTAAAGTTAATAGTAAATAAATATCATATATTATTAAAAATTATATATAAAACTAAATGTTTCACATCAGAATCTTTTGCAATGAAATGTCCCTAACACGTCATCTTGACCAAAACGAAGCGTAGCTGAGTGCAGTGAATCTAGCCCTAACTTTGTTTACTCGTAAACAAAAGTAGGTCTGACGGGGTTATTGTATCATTTGATACAATAACTCTGGAGATCTCACACTATTATTTGCTTGCAAATAATAGTAAGTCCTGCAAAGGACTTATATAAAAATTATGTAATTATATACTAATAATACGAAAATTTTTTAAGTTCTTTTTGCAAATGAAGTTTTTGTTGTATGTATCTGCGATACATTTACTTTTGCTTGTTTACAAGCAAAAGTATGAGATTTCTCCACTACACTCTACTTCGCTACGCTTCGTTCCGTTACGGTCGAAATGACGTATAAGAGAATAACTCTCGTCCAATAGCCAGACGTTAACAGTAAATAAACTTCAATGGAATTTAAAAATTGTATATTATAAAGAAATAACTCACGTTATGGCACTTTAAAAAACAAATCACTAATATGAGTAATCCACCTTATATATCAGTAAAAATAATCAATAAATATATCAAAAAACATTTAGTTAAAAAATTTTCAGAAAACTGTTTTTTCCATTGTTTTTTTATACCTTTTATGTTAAAATAACTTCAGTATTTATTTATCGGAGGTATATTGAATTGGAAGAAAAGAATATTGGAAGATTCAAAAAAGATATTGGATTAGAAAACTTCCTATGTCTCGGTTTATTTCTAACATTTTTTATTTTGATCGGTAGAAAAATGGGCGGAATAAATATGATTAAAACCATGATGAATACAGGTTTTGATTTACTTATGAATGTATGTCTTTATTTAATGGCAATTGCCGTATTGGCTGGAGCAATTTCAGGTCTATTCTCAGAATTCGGAGTAATAGCTCTTGTAAATAAGCTACTGTCAAAAATTATGAAACCTATTTATGACTTGCCGGGAGCATCCTCTTTAGGTATGTTAAATTGTTACCTATCAGACAACCCTGCTATCTTAACATTAGCACATGATGATAACTTTAGACGTTATTTCAAAAAATATCAAATGCCAGCTCTTACAAATCTTGGAACTGCTTTTGGTATGGGTCTTATCACTACAACTACAATGATGGGACTTAATGTTGAAGGTGCCGTTACAAGTGCCTTAATCGGTAACTTGGGAGCTGTTATAGGTAGTATCGTATCTGTTAGACTTATGATGCACGCTACTAAAAAAATGTACGGAACTACTGAATTTGTTGAAGTAAAATCAAGTGTTGAAATTCCGGAAAATTCAAGAGTAGTTAGAGAAGGAAGTGCCGGTTCAAGATTTATTCAAGCTATCCTTGATGGAGGAAAAGTTGGAGTTGATATGGGACTTTCAATTATTCCGGGAGTTGTAATAATCTGTACATTAGTTATTATACTTACAAATGGTCCGGGAGCTGAAGGGGTTTATACCGGAGCAGCTAACGAAGGTGTTGGTATTCTTCCTTGGATTGGGTCAAAGTTATCTTTCATACTTAGTCCATTATTCGGTTTCAGTTCTCCGGAAGCAATAGCAGTCCCAATAACTGCATTAGGCTCAACAGGAGCAGCAATCGGAACAGTTGCAAAAATGGCAGCAGTAGGAAAAGTTTCCGGAAATGACATTGCAGTATTCACTGCAATTTGCATGTGCTGGAGTGGATATATCTCAACTCACATCGCAATGATGGATGCACTTGGAACAAAAGAAGCAACAGGAAAAGCCTTAATCAGCCATACAATCGGTGGATTAGTTGCCGGAGTTGCAGCACATCTTCTATATATGTTGTTCCATATGTTTTAATAAATAAAAAAATATTGGTAGCATTTTAATGCTACCTTTTTTATGCCTAAATTTATATTTAATAAAATTTTCCTTTATGATATAATAATTATGGGTTTATGCCTTATGATAAAGCTATAATTATTTCATCATAATAACCTAAATATAATTATCAAAATGGAATTATGATATAATAATCATATGTTTAAATGTTAAAAATTATTGTAAGGGAGAGAGTTATGGATAAGGAAAAAAAGTATTTTAAAGAAATAAGAAAAAAAGTAGATATATATTTTGTTATTATAATATCAATAGTAACATCTACTATATATTATGCATTTGAAGATTTTTTTTATAAAAATTCTGATAAATTTGAAATATTTTTATTTACGATATTGAGTTGTCTATTTATATACCTTTTAAGTATTAGAAAAGATTTAAAATCTAAAAATATAACAGAGTTTGATAAAATAATTACAACAATAACTATTTTTTCAATAATTTTATTTACTTTCCTAATATTAATAGAACTCCTTAAAAATGGAATATTAAGCCCCTTATTACCTATAAAGTTAAAAACTATAATTCTTTTAATTTTTTCTGTTTTTTTTATTATTTTAATTTATAGATTATATTCATACAAGAAGTCCATCAGTTTAAAAGAAAATAGTAAAAATAATGAAAAACTTATCAATTCAAAAGAAAATAGCAAAAAAGTCTATACTTTACGGGATATCTATATGGGAAATTTTAATATTTCTTATTATAATAAAATACAAATTATGGATAGTAATAAAATTGAAGAAGATTTATTCGAAAGAAAAGATATAGTTTATAATTTATGTTATTCAATAGCTACATCTGTAAATTATCCTGATAGTTTTACAATTGGAGTTGTTGGAGAATGGGGAAGTGGTAAAAGTACAATTATAGAATTAGCAAAAACAACACTGTTAGAAAATTTTGTTTATAGAGAAGATGTTAATATAATTGACGATTTTGATCCTTGGACAATTAAATCTCAAGACTCACTAATTTTAGCAATGTATAATATAATAATGGATGCTTTAGAAGAAAATATCAGTTATTTTAAAAGAAAAAAGGTTCAAAATGCTCTTATAAATATATCTACAAATATTCCATATATTGGTAAAGGAATTGGAAATTTTTTTGAAAATAGAATTGATGAATATACTGAATATAAAGAAATCAAAGCAGACTTGGAAGAAAAACTTGAAAAATCTAAAAATCATTTAATTTTTATTATAGATAATTTAGATAGGATGAATTCTGATAATGTATTATTTTTACTTACTCTTATAGGTACATTATTCAAATTACCAAATATAACTTATATAGTAGCTTATGATAAAAAGAGATTAAAAAGTATATTTAGAACTGACAAAATAGATCCAAAATATCTTGAAAAAATAATAAACAAAGAAATTGTAGTCCCTAAAATACATAATTTCGATAAACAACAAATCTTTTATAATTGTTTAAAAAATTGTATAGAAGATATATATAATATAAACAACAAAACTTTTTTTGTAATTCCTGAAAGTATTAACAACTATAATTTAGAAGTAGTTAATAACAAAACAATTGAGAAAGTTGCTTCAAAATTTGATAATATTAGAGATTTTATAAGATTTTTAAATATTATAATATATGATATAAATGATGTTTCTCTAAATAAGCTAGATTTCCTAATTATTAAATTAATAGAATATTTTGATTATGAACTATATTTCAAAATTTATAAAAATAAAAACTTTATTACTACAGAAAAAGAAAATATAGAATGTTGTACTAAAGAAGAAATAAAGTTTTTTAAAGAAACAAAAAAAAGTAATTTTTTTGATTTATTACAACTTTTATCATTCCAATCAACAAATTTTTATAATTTAGAAAAAGAACCACAAAAGAAGTATCCTATTTATAATATTAATTCAAAGTTTTTAAAACATTCAATTTGTAACAAAGATATTTTTGAAGATTATTTTTCTCATAACTTTTATACAGAAGAATATAAAGAAATAATACAATTTTTTAAAAATATTAGTAATACTGACTATAATAGTATAGAAGATTTCTTTAATGTAAATAATAAGTATTTAGAACGTAATTATATTCATTCCCTGTATATATATCTATCTAAAATTAAATTAAAAAATGATGAAAATACTAAATATTTCAAAATGAGACTTTTTATCTATTTTATAGATAAAACAGATATCTATTTATATGATAATGATAAAGGTAATAATAAAAATATCATAATATTCTTTTTAGGAGAACTTTACCGTACAATAATAGGTTTAGATAAAGATACTATTGTTTCAGAAGAAAATATTTCTAGCTCTATTAAACAATTTTTAAAAGATATAGAATTTTGTTTTAATACATCAATATACGAAAAAACTATGGTGAATTTAGAAAAATTAGTAAATACTAAATATAATGTTTATAATGAAGACTTTAAAAAAATGATAAAAATTGCTTTAGAAGAAATAAAAAACGATAAAATAAACAACAAATAAAGGAGTGAATTTCACTCCCTTATTTGTATCTTATTATTTAATTCACTCTATCTGCCATTTCTTCTTTTAGAAATATACATTCCTAGAAGTCCAACTGTCAATAGCAATGTAGAAGATCCTGCAATTGCAGTTTTAGGTATTTTAGATGATTTTTCTTTATGAACTTTAGCCTTTTGATTTTTATTTACATCATTAGGTTTTTGTTTGTTATCTTCTTTATTATTATTTTCTTTATTATTATTATTTTCTTTTTTATTTCCTTCCGGTTTAGTATCTTCAACAGTTGTTAAGTCTTTTCCGTTAGGATAAGAGCCGCTTGACCCGCTTTGAGTATCTTCTGTTTCATCAACTACATTTGATTCAATAATGACATCTTGAAGTTTTAATAATAACTTTCCTGCAGCTTCACTTTTTTGGCTGTTATCATTTATCTTGTATTTTGCAGTAGATTCTACTAATGTGATGTCAGCTGTGCCTACATCTTTTTTGGGTTTTAGTTTATAAACTAATTTTAAAGGTTTATCTTTTTCAAAAGCATTTTTTATATCTTCTGCATTTAAAGTCCAATTAACTTTAGGAGGATATGAAAATATAAAGCCTTTTCCAGCTTTACTGAATGTAGCATTACCGTCTTTTTCAAGGATTTCAGCTTCATAATCCTTATGAAGTTTATCTTCTATAGAAATTTCTTTTAATATATCTTTAAATTTATCGGCTAATTTACTGTCATTAGTATCTAAAAATTTTCCGTTTTCAGACATATCTTTTAAATATTTTTCCAATTCCGCTTTTTTCTTATCACTTTTATCAGTAACATTTACGGAATAAAAACTTATTTTTTTATTTTTAGCTATTTTCGCTTCGCCTTGTGCTGATAAATTGTGATTATAGAATACATATTCTCTTTGGTAGAAAATAGTATCTAACGCAGTTTCAATCACTTTTACAGTTGCTTTATTAAGTATTTTTTCAACTTCTCCGGCATTTTCTTTTTCTATTTTGCTTCTCAAAGCAGCCATAATAGTCTTTTTAAACGGAAATTCCTTACTTACAACATTAATTCTTTGATAACTGTGATTATGGTATCCCTCTCCAACAGTCTTGGAGTAATCAAAGTTTGAAGAATCAAAATTATTGCTTTCAAATTCTTTTAGTTTTATATAGTCAAAAACGGAATCCAATCCAAAAAGTTTTAAATAATCAGCTAGACCAAGGTTATCTTTTATATTATCAAAATTATGAATTCCAAGTCTGTTCAACAATTTTATAAAAGCTTTAAAATCTTTAATCATATTAGCTTTTTTAAATGTTTTTTCAACATAAAAAGGCCATGGGAAAAACGGACTTTCACCCACAACAGTATCCCCTTTGACTGTTGTAGTTCTAGCTTTTTCCTTGTCTTTTATATCATAACTGAAAGTCGCTTCTCCTTGAGACATAAGTACAATATGTTGACGCTTACCGTTATTTTTTTCTTTATCAAAAATGCTTTCAGCTTTATGTATAGCCGCTTGCATACTTACACCATAGTTAGTGTTTTTCTTAGCTTCTTCAAATGCTTTTTCTACCATTTGTTCAACATTTGAAGGTTTTAACTCAACTGAATCTTTAACTTGACGATAAAAACTGATTAAACGTACTGAATTAAGATTTTTGTGCATATCATCTTCTAAAAGAGTCTTAACTATTTTTTTAATACTTTCTTTTGCACTTTTTTTAGATTCTTCTGTCATTTTTTTAGATGTATCCAAAAGAATAATAACATCTGCACCATTGTAAATTTGCTTTGGTTTAATTGTTGTTGTAACAGTTATTGACTTATCTTTTTCGACAACAGCTGATTTCATAATATCAAATAATTTTGTTTGTTCAACATCTCTTCTTTTTACACTTTTTCCATTATCCGATATTTCTTTGTCGGTTCCCTCTTTTTTTACTACAAGTTCCTTTTTTTCTTCTACTACCTTATTTTTATTTTCCGGCGGTTTATCTTCGTTTGCCAGAGCTTGTTTAGGTAAAAAATTGATTACAAAACTAAACAGTAAAATAAAGACTAATAATTTTGATTTTTTCATAAATCGTAACTTTACTCCTTTAAAAATTTTTTATATAAAAAATGAGCTTAAAAACAATTAAAGGTTTATTTCGTAATAAATAATTAATTATAAACAAAAGCTCAAATTTTCTACACTTCCTATAATAGGATAATGTATTCGCCTATCAATCTCAAGCGATACCTGTCATATATACCCACTAATATGTAAAAAAATCACAAAAAAATGTATTTTTTGTGATTTTTTTATATCAATTTATTCTTTTTAGCGATTTTTTTGATTTTATCGAGGTCGCTTTTGTCGTATTCTTGTCTTAAGTCTCTAAAGATTTTAAAGTTTACCATTATGGTCTTTCCTTTGTTTTCAATTGAAAAGTTTCTTATTCTATCCCATCTGTATAGCTTTGCAACTAATTGCCATGGATGAACAATTCCTCTTTCACTTATTCCAGCACTTATAATGCTTGTAAAGAAAGCCAGCCACCAAGATAAAACTATTATATAACCCACTAAGTCATTTTTAAATTTATATCCTGCAAATAGCATAAGAGTTAATGCTATTATTAGAGTCATTAATGTAAATTTTGTAAACTTTACTTTTATGATACAGGTTAGTCTCCGATAGATGTTAAAAATACATAAAAGTAAAGGAATTAAAATTAAAGGTAACATAGTTTCTCCTTAAAATTCCATTTTTATACTTCTTTTAAAAAGATTATCCAAAATTTCTTTTGGGTCTTTTTTATTATAGATTATTTCATAAACTGCATTTGTTATAGGCAATTCAACATCGTATTTTTCGGATAAATCCATTAATGCCTTTGTTGTGAAATATCCCTCTGCAAGTTTCTCAAAACTTTCGCCCTTTACAAATTTTTCTCCAAATTTTCTATTATTACTAAATTCGGAAAAAACAGTAGCTTCATAATCTCCAAGATGACAAAGTCCGTATGCACAGCTTTTATCTCCACCCATTTTTTCAATAAGTCTTGCAATTTCTCTCGTTCCTCTTGACATCAAAGCTCCTTTTAATGAGCTTAAATTAAATCCGTCAAGCATTCCTGCAGCGATACCTATTACATTTTTTGAAGCTGCCCCGATTTCATTTCCCAAAAGATTAGTTCCATAGTAAAATCTGATTAAATTACTTGAAAAAGAATCAACTAATTTTTTAACCAATTCCCTATCGTCCGAATCAATTACCATACAATTCGGAATTCCATTTGTAAAGTCCTGAACATGTCCAGGTCCAATCCAAGCACCACAAGAATAATTTTCTCCTAGAATATCCTTTACAATTTTTGTAGGTGTAAAACCTGTCTTTATTTCAATTCCTTTCATACAAAGGATAATAGGAATATTTTTCTCTTTAAAATTAGCTTTATTTTTATTTAACAAATCCCTTAAGCCCTGTGTTCCAACTGAAATAATGATTAAATCTTTATTAAAAACATCATTTATATCAGTTGTCAAAGTAATGGACTTTGGTAATTCAAGAAAATTATTTTTCCTATTCTCTAAAAAGTTTTTCATCTTTTCAGAAGTTTCTCTTCCGTATAAAGTTACTTCGTTTCCTATTTTATCTAAATACCAAGCTATGAAACTTCCCCATCTTCCACAGCCTATAACAGCAATTTTCATAAAATCTCCTAATTTTCTTCCAACATATCAATTCTCTTTTGATGACGACCACCCTCGAAGTCCTCTTCAATAAAAGTTTTTACAATATCTTTTGCAAGTTCAATTCCGGTAACTCTCGCACCCAAGCAAAGAACATTTGCATTATTATGTTTTCTAGTCATTCTAGCTGAAAAACTTTCACTGCAAAGACCTGCACGAATTCCTTTAACCTTATTACAAGCTATTGAAATTCCGATGCCTGTTCCACAAATTGCAATTCCTAAAGAATTTTCATTCTCTAAAACTTTTTTACAAACAGCTTTTCCAAAAAGCGGATAATCCACGCTTTTAGTTTCATCTGTTCCTACATTTATAACTTCATGTCCCAATTCTTCTAAAAATTTTACAAGTTCGTTTTTCATCTCAACTGCTGAGTGATCATTACCTATTATTATTTTCATACAACTCTCCTTACATACTATTTAATATAATTAATAATAATATATTTATGAATTATAGTCAAGTATTTAAGTAACTTATAAAGGGACTTAATAGTATTATTGTAAATTTTGGTAACTTTATAATTGACTTAAAGTTAAAATAGTAGTATAATTATATCAAGAATTAGCAAACTTAACCCAACTACTGTAAATACCGTCATATCTAGGTAATCAGGAGGAAATATGTACGATAGAGAGAAAATTATAGAAGATTTTAGCCCTTTGATTAAAGCGAGTATAAAAAAGTATTTTGCAAATTACATAAGTTATGAAGATGCGTATCAAGACGGAGTTGTAAAAATTTTGGAGCTTTTGGAGAGCTATAAAGGTGGTGGAAAAGTTTCACTTGAATGTTATTTAAAATATCAATTAAAATTTTTTTATATGCAAAAATTTTTTAAAAGAAAAAAAGAAACTGAAAAGACATATACTAAAATATATCAGTCAAAAGATGACGAGACAATCGAAATTTTGGAGCTTATTGTTGACGAAAATGCAGATACACAAAGAGATATTGAAACAAATGAATTGAATAAAAAGATAAGAGAAATTGTGTCCACTCTCCCCCAAAAGCAAAGAGAGGTTATAGAATACAAATTTTATGAAAATTTAAAAAATAAAGAAATTGCAGAGAAAATGAAAATAAAAGAAGACACAGTTAAAGAGTATTATAAAATAGCAAAGAAAAAACTTAAAGTTAAGTTTGTAGAAAATGAGCTAGATATTAGAGAGTTGTAGTGTTTAGATACCAATGGGATGTATCTACGATACATCAATTATTAAAAATCTAAATCATAAGCATAGAGCTTTATGAGATCTTTCGACTTCATTCACTTCGCTCATTCCGGTCGAGATGACGTGTAAGGAGAATACTTCGTTTTATAGCTAGACGTTAAAAGTAAATAGAATTTAAAGAATATTTAAAATTTTATATAAAATTAAAATTTTTCACGTCATAGTACTATGTAAAGGAATTTTTCTAACACGTCATCTCGACCGTAGTTGAGCAAAGCGAAACGAAGTGGAGAGATCTCACACTATTATTTGCTTGCAAATAATAGTAAGTCCTGCAAAGGACTTAAAAAATAAAACCGTTAAATATAACTGCTATGTAAATTTTCTAAAGCTCCATTTAGTATGAAAATTTCATATCGATGTATCGTAGATACATCAATAATTAAATCTTCTCCCCCATATTTCAAAAAGGACTCTTTGAGTTCTTTTTTTGTATATTTTTATGAAATTTTTACAATTTTGTGGTAAAATATAATATGTATATTTATGTAGATTTTTATTAAGGAGAAAAAATGACAAATTTTATAGATGAAAAATATGATGTTGTTGTAATCGGTGCAGGTCACGCCGGTTGTGAAGCAGGTCTTGCAAGCGCTAGACTTGGATTAAAAACTGCAATTCTTACAATAAGCATGGATTCAGTCGCAGATATGCCCTGTAATCCAAATATTGGCGGTACGGGAAAAGGCCATTTGGTTCGTGAAATAGACGCTCTAGGCGGAGAAATGGCGATAAATATAGATAAGACTTTTATTCAATCCAGAATGCTAAATACTTCTAAAGGTCCAGCTGTTCACAGTTTACGTGTTCAAGCAGATAAAAAAATGTATCATACTGAAATGAAAAAAGTTTTAGAAAACGAAAAAAATATAGATTTAATTCAAGCAGAAGTTAAGGAGATTTTAACTGAAAATAATGAAATAACAGGAGTTTTAACAACTTCAAATGAAATCTTTCCTGCAAAAGCAGTTATTATCTGTACGGGAACTTATCTTAAATCTATGATTTTAATTGGAGAAAACTGTTATGAAAGTGGTCCAAACAACTGGAAATGCTCTACTTATTTAAGTGATAGTTTGAGAAATTTAGGTATTCCACTTAGACGTTTCAAGACAGGTACTCCTGCAAGAGTTCATAGAGACTCCATTGACTATTCAAAAATGGATATCCAAAAAGGAGATGACAATATAATTCCATTTTCCTTTATGAATGAGGGAAAAGATATAGGAAATCATAAAGAAGATTGTTTTTTAACTTATACAACTTTGGAAACTAAACAAATAATCGAAAAAAATCTTCATAGAAGTCCTATGTATGCAGGAATTGTAAAGGGTGTAGGTCCAAGATATTGTCCTTCTATTGAGGATAAAATTGTACGTTTTAATGAAAAAGACAAACATCAAGTTTTTATTGAACCGGAAGGTTTGGATACTTCTGAAATGTATATTCAAGGTGTCAGCAGTACTCTTCCCCTTGAAGTTCAAAAGCAGATGTATAAAAGTATTTTAGGACTTGAAAATGTTAAAATTATGCGTCCTGCTTATGGAATTGAATATGATTGTATTGATCCGACTATTTTAAGGGCTACTTTAGAGCATAAGGATATTAAAAATCTATTCTTTGCAGGTCAAATTAATGGAAGCTCCGGTTATGAAGAAGCTGCAAGTCAAGGTATTATCGCAGGGATAAATTCAGCAATGAATATTTTAGGAAAAGAACCTTTTGTGCTTACCAGAAGTGATGCCTATATCGGCGTTTTAATCGACGATTTAATTACAAAAGGAACTGATGAGCCTTATAGAATGATGACTTCAAGAACTGAATACAGACTTTCTTTAAGACAAGATAATGCAGATTTAAGACTTACGGAAATGAGCTATAATATAGGTTTGGCAACTAAAGAACGTTACGAAAAATGCCTAAACAAAAAGACTTTAATTGAAAATGAAATAAATAGACTAAAATCTTCTATATTAACTCCAAAGGAAAATACAAATAAGGCTTTGGAAAACTTGGGAAGTATGAAACTTAAAACTGCAGTAAGCCTTTATGATTTAATAAAAAGACCTGAGCTTGACTATGAGATGATTAAGGATTTGGATACAACTCGTGAACCTTTGGATAGAGAGATAAAGATGCAAGTTCAAACGATGATTAAATATGAGGGTTATATAGAAAAACAAAGTCAACAAATAGAGGCATTTAAAAAACTTGAAAACAAAAAACTTGAAAATATCGACTATAATTCCCTATCTGGACTTAGAATTGAAGCAGTTCAAAAACTTGCAAAATTCAGACCTGAAACAGTAGGACAAGCGAGTAGAATTTCAGGAGTAAGTCCAGCAGATATAAATGTTTTGCTTATTCATCTTGAAACTCAAAGGAGAAAAAATGGATAATTTAAAAAGTTTAACTCAAAAAGAAAATATTATTTTAAGTAATATAGCTTTGGAAAAGTTTGAAATTTACAAAAAATTAATTCTGGAATGGAATGAAAAAATAAATTTAACAGCTATTACAGATGAAGAAGCTATGAATACAAAACATTTTTTAGATTGTCTATTGCTTACAAAAACTGGACTTTTTGATGACGATAAAACTGTTTTAGATGTAGGAACTGGTGCAGGTTTCCCTGCAATTCCACTTAAACTATATAATGAAAATTTAAAAATAACAATGTTAGATAGCTTAAATAAAAGGATTAAGTTTTTAAATATCGTAATCGAAGATTTGAATTTAAAAAATATAGCGGCTATTCACGGACGTGCAGAAGAAGTTGGAAGAAAAGAAGGCTTTAGAGAAAGTTTTGATATAGTGAGTTCAAGAGCTGTCGCTTCCCTATCTTTACTTTTGGAATTTACAATTCCATTTTTAAAAGTAAACGGACTTTTTCTTGCAATGAAAGGGCCTTCATATCTTGAAGAAGTTGAAAATTCAAAAAATGCACTAAAAAAATTAAATTGCAGATTAGAGAATGTATTGAATTTTAAAATCGAGCAAAATGGAGAAATTTCAGAAAGAAATATTTTGATTATTAAAAAGACAGGAAAAACTCCGGATAATTTTCCAAGAAATATGGGACAAATAAAGAAAAAACCGTTATAAAAGAGTAAAAGAAGGTTGAAATACCTTCTTTTTTTATGTTTATAATATTTTATATAAAAGGAGACTTCTAGTACAACTACCCAACAGACCCGCTCTTGTTTACAAGTAAAAATAAGATTGCACCTAAATAATATTAAAGTATTTATTCTAAGTATATCGACTATGAAAATCTAAATCATAAGTATAGGGCTTTATGAGATCTCCAGAGCAATTGTATCTAAAGATACAATTACCCCGTCAGACCTACTTTTGTTTACGAGTAAACAAAGTTAGGGCTAGATTAACTTCATTCACTTCGCTCATTCCAGTCGAGATGACGTATTGGGAGTATATCTGCAAAGCTCTATGACGTGAGTTATTTTGTTTAATATAAAATTTTTAAATACCATTTGAAGTTTATTTGTTTTTAACGTCTAGCCATTAATCAAAGTGTTCTCCGTACACGTCATCTTGAGCGAAGTCGAAAGATCTCATACTTTTGCTTGATTTCAAGCAAAAGTAAATGTATCGCAGATACATCAACCAAGAAAACCTCGTTATAATGAGGCTTTAAGAGATTTACTTTATAAGTTGCTATGACATAAAACATTTTGTTTTACACATAAGTCTTATTAATATTTGAAGTTTATTTTCAGAATTTTGACCCATTAGAGTATATCCAAAAACATGCAAAAAAAGATTGGGATTTTTACATCCCAATCTCTTTCATCAAATATTATTATATTTTAAGAATATAAATATTTCTAATCCACTTATCAAAATGAATCTACCAGTTTATAACTTATTTATTATTCTTTTTCTTGTATCTGATTCTAAATCCACCAAGTGCAACAGTTGATAATCCCAATAAAGCTGTGTATAATGCAGTATTTGCTCCAAATCCTGTTCTAGGTATTTCTTTTCCAGGTTTTTTAGGTGTAGGATTTGTTGTTTCGTTTGTTTCGTAATTATTGTTTCCTTCTAATACATTTGCCTTATTCTTAATTACTTCACCATTTACATTTTCATCTACTTTTACTTTAAATGTAACTTCAAATGTTTCTCCAGGTGCCACTTTTTCTTTTGTCCAAGTGATTACTCCATTTTCATAAACACCGTTGTTATCAGCAGAACCTTCTACATATTTTGTATGTGCAGGTATAGCATCTTTAATTACAACTTTTTGATCTTTTCCTGTTGTGTTCTTGTAAGTTACTTTGTAAAGTAGTTCTTGTCCGGCTTTTACTTCCTTACCGTCTATACTTACTTTATCATTTTTACTATCAAATACATCTTTAACAGGTTTTGTAGATACAGGATTTGTTGTTTCGTTTGTTTCAAACTTGTTATTTCCTTCTAATACATTTGCTTTGTTCTTGACAGTGTTTCCACCTGCGTTTTCATCTACTTTTACTTTGAAAGTAACTTCGAATGTTTCTCCAGGCGCCACTTTTTCTTTTGTCCAAGTGATTACTCCGTCTTTGTAAACTCCGCCATCACTAGCTGAACCTTCTACATATGTTGTATGTTCAGGTATAGTATCTTTTATTTCTACTTTTTGTTCTTTTCCTGTTGTGTTCTTGTAAGTTACTTTGTAAAGTAATTCGGCACCAGGTCTTGTTTCTTTACCATCAATGCTTACTTCAGGATCTTTAGTTTCAAATACGTCTTTCTTAGGTTTTGTAGAAGTTGGATTTGTTGTTTCATTTGTTTCAAACTTATTATTTCCTTCTAATACATCTGCCTTATTCTTTATTACTTCGCCACTTACATCATCTTTTACTTTTACTTTAAATGTAACTTCAAATGTTTCATCTGCTGCTACTTTTTCTTTTGTCCAAGTAATTTCTCCATCTTTGTAAACTCCACCATCACTTGCTGATCCGTCTACATAAGTTGTATATTCAGGAATCTTATCTTTTATTTCTACTTTTTGATCTTTTCCTGTTGTGTTCTTGTAAGTTACCTTGTAAAGTAATTCTTGTCCGGCTTTTACAATTTGTCCGTCTATACTTACTTGATCGTTTTGACTATCAAATACATCTTTCTTTGGCTTTGTAGAAGTTGGATTTGTTGTTTCATTTGTTTCAAACTTGTTATTTCCTTCTAATACATCTGCCTTATTCTTTATTATTTCGCCGCTTACATTATCTTTTACTTTTACTTTGAATGTAACTTCAAATGTTTCATCTGCTGCTACTTTTTCTTTTGTCCAAGTAATTTCTCCATCTTTGTAAACTCCGCCATCACTTGCTGATCCGTCTACATAAGTTGTATATTCAGGAATCTTATCTTTTATTTCTACTTTTTGATCTTTTCCTGTTGTGTTCTTGTAAGTTACTTTGTAAAGTAATTCTTGTCCGGCTTTTACTATTTGTCCGTCTATACTTACTTGATCGTTTTGACTATCAAATACATCTTTCTTTGGCTTTGTAGAAGTTGGATTTGTTGTTTCATTTGTTTCAAACTTGTTATTTCCTTCTAATACATTTGCCTTATTCTTTATTACTTCGCCACTTACATCATCTTTTACTTTTACTTTGAAAGTAACTTCAAATGTTTCATCTGCTGCTACTTTTTCTTTTGTCCAAGTAATTTCTCCATCTTTGTAAACTCCGCCATCACTTGCTGATCCGTCTACATAAGTTGTATATTCAGGAATCTTATCTTTTATTTCTACTTTTTGATCTTTTCCTGTTGTGTTCTTGTAAGTTACTTTGTAAAGCAGTTCTTGTCCGGCTTTTACTATTTGTCCGTCTATACTTACTTGATCGTTTTGACTATCAAATACATCTTTCTTTGGCTTTGTAGAAGTTGGATTTGTTGTTTCATTTGTTTCGTATTCATTGTTTC
>NZ_JAYKBM010000009.1:0-36005 GCF_035282565.1 Parvimonas sp. D9
AAGTCCTTAAAAAAGGACTTTAGTTTAATTCAAACAATTAAATTTTAAACAGCTTAGAATTTTTTCTTTTTTCTTCTTGCTGCCTCTGATTTTTTCTTTCTCTTTACACTTGGCTTTTCGTAATGTTCTCTTTTTCTATATTCTGAAAGCACTCCAGCACGTGCACATTGTCTTTTAAATCTTTTCAACGCATTATCCAAAGATTCGTTTTCGCCAACTCTGATCTCTGCCATGATATCCCCCCTCTCTTATATAGACAAACTGTCTTGAGAAATAATCACTCATATTATACAACAAAATTGATATAAATTCAAGTAAATTCACTATATTTTTTTAGTATAATTAATAAAATTTATAAATTTTTATAATATATTCAATTTTAGCCCGGTGGCCAATTTAAACTACGTCCTGCAAGAACGTGAAAATGTAAATGCTTAACAGTTTGTCCGCCGTCTTCATTACAATTATTTATGATTCTATAACCTGATTCATCAAATCCCATTTCTTTGGCAAGTTCAGAAATTTTTAAAAATATCTTCCCAACCACTTCAGAATTTTCCTTACCTACAAAATTACAAGATTCAATATGTTTTTTAGGAATTACTAAAAAATGAATCGGAGCTTGAGGGGATAAATCGTTAAATGCAACTATATCATCATCTTCATAAATTTTGTTTGACGGAATTTCTCCATTAACAATTTTGCAAAATATACAATCCATTATCTCACCTCCATATAATAAATATATCAAAATCAAAATAGATAAGCTCTATTTTAATTATTGTCTATTATACCATATACCAACTATCTTTACAAGAAAAAACACGATTGCAATGGTATATTATTGCATATCGTGTTATTGCTTTTTTTGCTTAATTAAATAATTTATTTTTTACAAAATATCAACTTGACACATTTTCATAGCTTCCAATGCTGTATTATGACTTTGCGGAGTAACTCCCGCACAACATTTACTATCTACAATTAATTCAACTTCAGGTAAAAATCCCTTAATCATTAAAGTATTTACAATCACACAAATATCTGTGCAAATTCCAACAAATTCTATACTTTCAATTTTCTCTTTTTCGTTTATGCTTTTTAAATACTCAACCAAGTCGCTGGAGCCAAAACCTGCTTTTTCAAAAATTTTACAATTTTCTTTATAGATACCTTCTCTGATTTTCCAAGCATCAGTTCCCTTAATACAATGTTTTATAGGAAGTTTTCTACCCTCTTGTGTGTTTAAGTAATTGTCATCATGAGTATCCATTGTATAAATAATTTCTCCATCAAAGTTTTTAATTTTTTCCTTTAAATTTGGAATCATATTTATAGCCTCTTGAGTTCCCAATCTACCATCAACAAAATCATTTTGAACATCAATAACAACTAATATTTTCATAACCTGCCTCCAAAAGTTTTTTATAAAAAAATCTAAATATTTTAACCAAATAAATTATATACATTAATTAATCTTTTGTCAAATTATAAAATTCTTAAGTTTCTATTTCTTTTTCTTTAAATCAATTTCAAAATCGCAATTTTCATCGGAACATTTTAGTGCATGTTTAAATCTGTTTTTAACTTCCACTAAGAATTTTCCACATTTTTCGCATTTTTTATCAGCTATCGGTTTATCCCAAATTGCATAGTCACATTCAGGATAATTTTCACAACCGTAAAAAACTTTTCTCTTTTTGGATATTTTTTCTATTATTCTTCCACCACATTTAGGACATTTTACCCCAGTATCTTTAACTTCCTTTTTTATATAATTACAATCAGGAAATCCGCTACAACCGATAAATCTACCGAATTTTGTCTTTTTGACAACCAAATTTTTACCACATTGTGGACATTTTTCATCAAGAACTTCATCTTTTATTTTATAATCCTCTGAATCCCCCTCAGACTTTTTCAAAAATGTTTCAAAAACAGCATAGAAGTCAGAAATAACTTTTTTCCAATCCTTTTTATTTTCAGCTATTTCATCAAGTTTTTCTTCCATTTCCATAGTGAATTTTTCATTTATAATTGTTTCAAAGTTGGAAACTAAAAACTTATTTACATTTTTTCCTAAATCCGTTGGAATGATTTTTTTATTCTCAATTAAAATATAAAATCTGCTTGTCAAACTATTTATAATACTTGCATAGGTGCTTGGTCTTCCTATTCCGTTTTCTTCAAGTTTTTTAACTAAAGTAGCTTCTGTGAAATTGGCAACAGGTTTTGTAAAATGTTGGCTTTTTTCTATTTTTTCAGCATTTATTACATCTTTAACTTCTAATTTAGGTAATATTTCATCTTTTATATCGCTTGAAGTATATATTTTTGAAAATCCGTCAAATAAAGTGTATCTTCCATTTAATTTATAGATACAATTATTTGAATTTAAAACTATTTGAGTACTTTCATAACTTTCAGATTTCATTTGAGAAGCGACTGTTCTTTCCCAAATCAATTTATATAATTTATATTGATTTGCAGTTAAATAGCTTTTTATTTTTTCAGGACTTCTAAAAATACTACTAGGTCTAACACCCTCATGAGCATCTTGTGAATTTTTTTTCTTTAAATTGTACTCATTACCTTTACTTGCATAATTTTTCCCATAATTTTCGGTAATATACTCAATTGCCTCTGCAACTATTTCTGATGAAATTCTAGTTGAGTCAGTTCTCATATATGAAATTAAACCGACAGAGCCTTCTTTACCAACATTAATCCCTTCATAAAGTTGTTGGGCAATACTCATAGTCATTGAGCTTGAAAAACCTAATTTTCTTCCCGCTTCCTGTTGTAATGTACTTGTAGTAAAAGGTTGTTGAGGTTTTCTCTCTTTTTTTACCTTTTTTACATCTTCCACGATAAAATTGTCTTTATCCGTTTTTTCTACAACTTTTAAAGCCTCTTTTTCGTTTTTTATCTCTTTTTTTACTATTTTTTTATTTTCATATTCTCCATAATAAAGTGATTTAAATTCTATATTTTGGACATTATGTATCCCTTCAATCTTCCAAAATTCTTCAGGAACAAAATTATCTATTTCTTCTTGACGTTCACAGATAATTTTTAAAGTCGCAGATTGAACACGTCCAGCAGAAAGTCCACTCTTTATTTTTTTCCAAAGAATTGGAGATAGTTTATAACCTACAAGTCTGTCTAAAACTCTTCTAGCTTGTTGTGAATTTACTAAATTCATATCTATTTTTCTCGAATTTTTTATAGATTCTTTGATACTTTTTTTAGTAATTTCGTGAAATTCTATTCTGTTATTATCATTAATATCAAGACCTAAAAGGTAGGCTATATGCCAAGAAATTGCTTCTCCCTCTCTGTCAGGATCGGTTGCAAGATATATATTTTCAGAATTTTTATAAAGTTCTTTTAATTCTTTAATCTTAGACGATTTTCCTCTTACATTTATATATTCAGGTTCAAAATTATTTTCTATATCTATCCCCATTTTACTTTTAGGTAAATCTCTTATATGTCCAACACTTGCTACAACTTTGTAATTACTTCCAAGCATTTTGCTAACTGTTTTAGCCTTTGTTGGAGATTCTACTATAACTAAATTTTTATACAAAACTAACTCCTTACACAATCTTACTCATCGAAATATGTTCTATTCCAACTTCAACAAAAATATCATCATTATCTTTTGTATAACCTAACATTTCATAAAAGGTCATTGCATGATATTGTGCTGAAAATCTTATTGTCTTTTTTTCGTTTTCTTTTTTAAATTTTTTTACAGTTTCTTCCATATTTATAAATAAAAACTTTCCTACTCCCTTTCCTCTGCAAGATTTCTTTACACAGGCTCTTCCAAAATAGACAATATCTTTATTTATATTCATAATTCTTGCAGTTGCAAGAAGCTCCTCTCCCTCAAAAACTCCCACATGAATTGTATCTTCCAAACTGTCTTTATTGTCAATTTCATATTCAAGCGGAACTTTTTGTTCATCTACAAAAACTTCCTCTCGCAAAGCATATGCCTTTTCCATTTCTTCGCTTTTTAAAATTCTATATTCCATAAAAACAACTCCGTATAATCTTTAAACTCTCTATATGTTATATAATTTAATTAATTTTGTCAATATATTTTTATGATTTTACAATTAAAAAAGTGCCAATTTTTAAAAATTGGCACAAAATTTAAGTTTATTCTATTATATAAGCACTTACAATTTCTCCATAATAAGCTGTATGGTAATCTTTATTTGCCCCATAAAACTCTCCTGACACATTTTCAGGATAATTTTTTTCCTTTATTTCCTTAGGAATTGCATTTTCATCCTGTTTTTGTTTATAAATAACCTTACATTCCAAAGTTAAAGGCAATTCTTTAATAGCTGGAACATCTACAATTTCAGATTCAACTAAAGTTAAATTCAAATCTTTAATTTTATCGGTATCTCTTCCTGATTTAGTTCCACAAACTCCAATTATATTTTTATCAAAATTATTTAAAAAAATATTTACAGTAAATTCTCCACTTTCATCAAGTAATTTTTTTGTAAAACGACTTTCTCTAACAAATGCTGTAAAAATCGGTCTATTCCATTCTATTCCCAAAGTTCCCCAAGAAATTGACATTGTATTTACCTTTCCTTTTGACTTTGTAGTAAGCAAAACACCTTTTTCAACTGCCAACATTATTTCTTTTGCATAATCAAAAACATTAATTTTTCTTTTCATAATTTTCTCCTAAATTGCAATCGGAATATCTTTTATTTGTTCTCCACATTTATAATTTTCTATTATAACATCATCTGATGTAAAATCGTAAAAGTTTTTAACATCAGGATTTAAAGTAATCTTTGGAGCTGGAAATTTTTCCCTTGTAATAAGTTCTTTTATAATCGGAACATGTCTATCATAGATATGAGCATCAGCTATTACATGAACAAGCTCTCCAACTTCCAAATTACATTCTCTAGCAAGCATATGAATCAAAATTGCATATTGACAAACATTCCAATTATTTGCTGCCAAAACATCTTGACTCCTTTGATTTAAAATAGCATTCAGCTTGTTCCCTGTAACATTAAAAGTCATACTATATGCGCAAGGATATAAATTCATTTCAGATAAATCTTCATGAACGTAAATATTTGTAATTATTCTTCTACTATAAGGATTATTTTTTAAATCGAAAATAACTCTATCAACCTGATCAAACATCCCTTCCTTATATTTATGTTTAACTCCAAGCTGATAACCGTAAGCCTTTCCGATACTTCCGTTTTCATCAGCCCATTCATCCCAAACATGACTCTTTAAATCCTTAATATTATTGGACTTCTTTTGCCATATCCAAAGCATTTCGTCAGTACATAATTTTATGGCTGTTTTTCTAAGTGTAAGTGCAGGAAATTCTTCCGCCAAATTGTATCTATTTACAACTCCAAATTTTTTTATCGTATATGCCTTTGTTCCATCCTCCCAAACAGGACGAACTTTTTCTCCTTTTGTATCTACTCCATTTTCAAGTATATCTTTACACATTGAAATAAATATATCATCTGCTCTACTCATAATTATCTCCTAAAATTATTCTACAATAAGAATAACATTTTTATTAAAAAAAGGCAAATTCATTAAAGTGTTTTTCACAACATATTGCTTATAGCTTTTGCTATATTTCAAAATATTTTTAATTTCTATATTAAAAATACTTGATTTAAGTTTTGTGATATGGTATAATATCTAAAGTGATTAATTTACAATATTTAAGCGAGGTGAATACAATGAAAAAGGGAATACATCCAGAATATAATAAAGTAGTTTTTATGGATACAACAAGTGGATATAAATTCATCTGTGGTTCAACAAAAACTTCAAATGAAACAATAGAAATGGAAGACGGTAACACTTATCCATTAATTAAAATCGAAATCAGTTCTGACTCTCACCCATTCTACACAGGTCGTCAAAGATTTGTTGAAAAAGGTGGTAGAATTGAAAAATTCAAAAAAAGATACAATATGGACTAGTAAAAAGCAGAGCAATCTGCTTTTTTTGTTGCAAAAAATCATGGGCTTTAGGAGATTTCTCGACTATTGCTTGTTTACAAAAAATAGTATTTATGAAAGAAATTCTATAATAATTTTTATATGTATCTTCGATACATTTACTTTTGCTAAAGCAAAAGTATGAGATTTCTCCGTTTCGCTAACGCTACAGTCGAAATGACGGATAAGTAAAAAAACCTCGTTTAATAGCTTACCGTTAAATGTAAATTGGCTTACGATTTATTTAAAAAAATTATAACAAATAAAATATTTAACATCATAATACTTAGCAAAGAAAAACTCCCAATATGTCATCTCGACCGAAGTTGAGCAAAGCGAAACGAAGCGGAGAGATCTCATAAAGCTCCATTATATAGAATTAAATTTATGTAGTTGACTATTTCGAAATTAACAATTTAGAAAAGTTTTTTAAAATTATTTTTACTAATAAAAAGCAATAGTATTCCCAAAAGAAACTCTAAAATAATTTTTGTATGTATCTTCGATACATTTACTTTTGCTAAAGCAAAAGTATGAGATTTTCGCAGTCGATTGTATTCCAAATCAAAGATTTGGACAATCTTTGCGTCAGACCTACTATTGATTATTTAAAAGTAAATAATCAATGTTAGGGCTAGATTCGTTTCGCTAACGCTACAGTCGAAATGACGGATAAGGAAAAAAACTTTGTTTAATAGCTTACCGTTAATAATAAAACAGCTTACGAGTTATTTTAAAAAATTATAACAAATAAAATATTTAACATCATAATACTTAATAAAGCAAAAAACAACAAAAAAGAGCTGTTTTCACAGCCCTTTTAAATTAACAACCACCTTTTAATTTTTTACTTCTTATATAAATCTTCGGAAATTTATCATGTTGATTAAAATATCCCATAAGTTCAAAAAATTGAAAAGCTCTTTTTTGTTGATCAACAGTCATATCAGTTTTTTCTTTGATAAGCTTTTTAGCCCTTTTTGAATAAACAAAATATCCTTCAGAATTTATATCTTTAATAACTATATCATATAAATCATAATACTCTTGCTTCATTATTGTCCCCTTTTGCAGATTGTATTTCATACCAAGTTTTATATTTCCCATTCAAAGCGATAAGCTCGTCATGTGTACCTGTTTCTAAAACTTTTCCGTTTTCTATCATAACTATTGTATCACAATTTTTCACGGTGGACAATCTATGTGCAATAATCATCGTGCTTCTACCCTGTTTCAAAACATCAATCCCATAATTGATTATTTTTTCCGTTTCAGTATCAATATTTGCAGTTGCTTCATCTAAGATTAAAACTTTCGGATTTCTAACAATAGCTCTTGCAAAGCAGATAATTTGTTTTTCTCCAAGAGATAAATCCGAACCGCTTATAGCAAGTTCATAATCCAAATTATTATTTCTTTTTTGTAAAAGATTTTTACCGCCAACTTTTACAATTGCGTCTAAAACTTCACTCTCAGTTATATTTTCATCTTTAAGTGTTATATTATCTCTTATACTTCCTGTGAAAATATATGGATCTTGAAGAACAACTGCCATTTGTTTTCTGTAAGAAGCTTTGCTTAATGTTTTTATATTTTGCCCGTCAAGTAGAATTTCTCCTTTTTGATTTTCATAAAAACCTAAAATCAAATTCATTATAGTTGACTTTCCACTTCCGGTAGCTCCTACAAAGGCAATTGACTTTCCTTTATTTAGTTTAAAATTAACATCCTTTAAAACTGGAACATTTTCTTTGTATTCAAAGCCTACATTTTTAAATTCAATATTTCCTTCAAGGTCAATTTCCTTATCTGTAGTTTTTTCTTCTTCTATTTCAAAAATTTTGATTATTCTGTCGCAAGAAACGAGTGCAGTCTTATATCTGTTTATTTGTGATAAGAAATTCATAAAAAGCCTTAAAATTCTTTTATTATATTCAATTAAAATATATAAAACACCTACACTCAATCCCAAGCCATTAATTTTTAAAATTGTAAAAACTAAAACTATAATAGCATTTGTAACAATCATTACAAAGTCGATTAAATTCCAAGAGAATAAAGCATTTAATATAGTTCTTTTGATATAATTCTTTTCAACTTCTTTATTTTCTTTTTCAAAAGACTCAATCATCAAATCTTCATTCCCATATACTTGAATTACAGGTAATGATTTAATTGTTTCATTATAAATTGAGCTTGTAATTCCCTCGTGTTTTCTTATAGTTTTAGTAACTGCTGTAAGTTTTTCTCCGTAATATTTAGTTACCATATACATAAGTGGTAAATAAATTAAAACAATTAATAGCAGATATGGACTGATATAAAACATTACAGTAAGCATCATTGCTAAATTCAACATAAAGCCTAAAAGATCATTTAAAAGAGTTTGATATAACTCTTTAATTGTATTAGTATCTGTTGTAAATCTTGAAACCAAATCTCCGGCATAAGAGCTGTCAAAATATTGCATTTTAAAGTTTTGCATACGTCTAATTAAACTGAATTGAATTTTATATGCAATATTGCAAGATAATTTGTTAAAAGAAGTTCTAACAAATAATAATAATACTATAATCAACAAATTAAGTCCCAGATATAACAATGCTTTTTGAACAATAAAAGAATAAAAATTTTCCATATTTACTAAGTCTGCATCTATAATTGAAGAAATTACAGTCGGTAAATATACGTCGAGAAAAACCCTAAATACAGTACAGATTGAACCTGTAAAAAGCAGAATTTTTTCTTCTAAAAGGTAGGAAGTTAAAAATTTTAATTTACTATTTTTCATCTTCTTCCTCCCTATCCAAACTTTGATACTCAAATTGTTCCTTATACCAAGAATCTCTTGAAATAAGTTCTTCGTGAGTACCTCTGTCGATTATTTCTCCATTGTCCATAACTAAAATCAAATCAGAATGTTCAACTGCAGAAATTCTATGAGAAATAATTATATTAGTCCTATTTTTTCTGTTTTCCTTAAGAGAATTTACAATTTTACTTTCAGTATTCGCATCAATTGCTGAAAAAGAATCATCTAAAATTAAAATTTCAGGATCCCGATATAAAGCTCTGGCAAGAGAAATTCTTTGCTTTTGCCCTCCGGAAAGTCCAAGTCCACGTTCTCCAACAATAGTTTCAAGTCCTTTTTCTAAATTTTGTATATCTTTGTAAAAGTCTGCCTTTTTTAGAACATTTATAATTTTTTCGTCATTTTCTGCAATACTTCCAAATAAAATATTTTCTCTGACAGTTTTAGAAAGCAAAATATTCTCTTGACTTACATATCCGAATTTATTTCTTACTGATGTAATATCATAGTCTTCATAAGGAATATCATTTATAAAAATCCTATTTTTATCAAAATTATAAAATCTTAAAATCTGTTTAACTAATGTACTCTTTCCACTTCCACTTTTTCCAACTATTCCCAAAGTTTCTCCTTTATTTAACTTAAAGCTGATATCCTTAAGTGAAACTTCTTTTTCTCCGGGATAACTAAAAGAAAAGTTTTTAAATTCCATAGTGGAAAAGTCTTCTAAAATCTTATCTCCATTTTCTATTTCCGTCTTATCATCAAGTAAAAGATTTATTCTATTTATTGAAACCAGAGCTCTTTTATAAGTATTTATACAATCTCCAAGTCCCCAGAAAGACCAAGCTAAAGTTTCTCCAAGTCCAAAAAATACCACTAACTTCCCAATTGTAATACTACCGTCTCTTACTAAAAATGCTCCGTAAAAAAGTCCTATAATCATAGAAATTACTCTTATAAAAGAGTTTGAAAGAAATGTTAACATCCATAGATTAGCTTCCAAATAAGCCAAATCAAAATAATATTTAATGATTTTAGAAATATTTTTTTGTCTTACTTCTTCATTTACATAACTTTTTATAAGTTTTATTCCTTCTATTATTTCCAATATCTCCTGACTTGACTTTCCAAAAGTCACATTCATTTTTTCATTCACTTTTCCAATATTTTTACTTACTATATTTGTAATAATAGCTGTAAAGATAAAAGGAAACATAACTGCAATCGTCAGCTTCCAAGATATGAAAAATACTAAATATGATGCACATATTAAAGGCATAAACATAGAATCACATACTAATAGAATTCCAAAACTGAAATATTCAAATATATATTTAGTTTCATTATCCGCAAGCCCGATTACATCTCCTGCAGTATTTTTTTGAAAAAAGTCGGGAGATTTTTTTAAAATTTTTCTAAAAATTTTATCTTTATAGTACATCTTAAGTTTTGCCCCAGAACCAAAAGCCAAATACGAAAAAGTCATAAAGCTTAAAAAGTTAGCCGCTCCTAAAAATATCATTAAAGCTACGTATTTGTAAATTTTTGTAACATCAAAATTCGGACTTTTAAATAAATCCACAATTGTTCCTATTAATGTTACTAAATATATTAAAATTAAACTACTAATTATATCAAAGACACATCCCAGCAAAAATCTGGTTTTTGCCTTTTTAAAGCCATCTCGGACAGCCCAATAAATCCCCATTTTATCACCCTCTTTCATTTCAAAAAAAGCTCTTCAAAAGGAAGAGCATTTTTAAAATTTATTTACTTTTTTTCTTAGTAAATGTTGCAACTGAACCTCTTTCAATTATTCTTGAAGGTAAAATTGTAACATCTTTTAATTTTTCTTCATTTCTAAGTTCCTTAATCAACTTTCTCATAGAGATTGCACCCATATCATAATACGGTTCTTCTATCGTTGTAAGTGCAGGTCTGTAAATTGATGCAATTAAATCATCGCCGAACCCTGCAACTGAAATATCTTGTGGAACTTTAAGACCGTTATCGTAACAATAACTTATAAAACCGATAGCCAAAGTATCTTCACTCGCAAATACAACAGTTGAATTATTTTCTTTAATAAGTTTGAAAATTTCTTCTCCCATATCATATCCTGTTTGAACTGTTATGTCTTTTGCATTTATAAGCGCTGATTTTACTTTTCTTTCTGCAACAGCTTCATTAAATCCTGCAAGTTTTTCTCTACCGATTCTACTTGTAACATCTTCACTTATAAAAACGATACTTTTATGTCCTTCATCTACAAGATAATTTGTCATCTTATTACAAGTTGATTTGTAATCTATACTTACAGTATGCTCATCTGTATATTCGTAAAATTTATCAAGTCTTACAAAAGGAATTTTTTTACTTTTCAACTTAAACAATATTTCAGGATTAATCTTTTCACTTATCATAATTATTCCTTCAACTTGCTTAGTGCACATAAATTCAATAATTTTGTGCTCCGCTTCTATATCTCCATACGTGCTGGAAAGCAAAATATCGTAATTATACATTCTTCCAATTTCTTCGATTCCTCTAATGATTTGAGCCATATAGGAAATCCCTATATCTTTAACAATAACCCCAATCATATTTGATTTTCTCATTACAAGGCTTCTTGCCAATTCATTAGGCTTAAAGTCCAATTTTTTTATTGCATCTAAAACTTTTCTTCTTGATTCCGGGCTAACAGGTTTCGACTCATTCATAACTCTTGAAACAGTAGAAATTGAAACTCCTGCTAATTTAGCTACATCTTTTATAGTAGGTGCTGACATTTTATCACTCCTTTAAAATAAATTTATAATTATAATTAAATCGTTTACAAAATTCAATACTATTATATCACACTTTTTATTAAAATAAAACACTTGGGGAAAATAAATTTTCAAAATTTTCCTAAGAAATACATAACGTTTTTATAAAATATTATGGAACTAAAATTTCAAAAAAATACTGTAAAATAATTTGAAAAATACTTTACAGTAAAAAAATTTTATTTTTTAATTTTAATATATAAACTATAAAAAACAGCAAAAATAATCAATGCAATAAAGCATATTCCTATTTCTATTCCTATATAATTAATCATAGCCTTATTTACAGGTAAAAATCCTCCTGTCAAATTAGAAAACACAGGATAATTAAAAGTATTTTTCCACTTCCAAAGATAAGAAAAAACTAAACTTAACCCAAACTGACTTATTATCAATATAATATTAATAGCAAAAGAAATCATAGCCTTTCCAATTATAAAACTCGTCTTTTTAATTGGAAGTGTAAATAAAAATCCCTTATGATAATAAAAATCTAAATAAGTTGTTATGAAGAAGTAAGATAGAGCCATCAAAAAAATTACAGCTAGAATATACTTTATATTATTATATTCAAGCAAAACACCGTCTAAAGGGGCTTCTTCATATTGAAAAGTTCCATTTGCTTTTATTACTTCGGATAACCTTTCTTTTTCGTGATTAGCATAACTTTTTGACATAGAAAAATTTATTTCATTTTCTTTTATTTCAACAATTTTTTCGTACATCAAAATTGCACTTTCCATATAGCCTCTATCGTCTCCGCTATGCTTTAGTTTTAAAATCTTTTCTGATATTTCAAGAGATTTTTTTAACAAATCCATTTTATCTTTATCACCAGAATATATACAAGGTGACTTTCCGTCAGCAGGATATAAAATATCTCCTATTCCTTTTTTTATCATGAGTAATTCATGCTTTTTATCTGTATCGACTTGTTGATAATTTAAATAATTTTTATAAAATAGAGAAGCTAATAAAACTAATATAACTCCTAAAATTACTACAAATATTCTACTTCTTATAAATTTTTTACATTCTAATATCAAAGTATTCATAACATTCACCTACTCAGCAAACAGTCTTTGATACATCTGTTCAGACGCATTTATATGCTCTCTTATTTTAATTAATTTTATGCCTTTATCCTGTATTGCCTTAATTGCATCGTCAAAAGAATTCTTTTTAAATTGACAAATAATCATATCTTTTTCAATTTCGGCACTTACTACAAATGGAGATAAAATTTCTAAAGTTTGATCATTTGAAGTAGTATCAATTGCATAGATTAAAAATTCGTCTTCTACAATTTTTTTGACAATTTTTTTATCCTTTATAAATAAAAGATTATCGGTTAATTGGCTAATTTCTCCTAAAAAATGTGTAGATAAAATTACCAGAGTTCCCTTTTCTGAAATTTCCTTTAACATAACTCTAAGCTCTATTTGACTGCTAGGATCAAGCCCGTTAAAAGGTTCGTCAAGCAATAAAACTTCAGGATTATTAATAAGTGCAATAGCCAAAAGTAATCTCTGTTTCATTCCCAAAGAATATGTCTTTACAGGTCTTTTATAAAATTTTTCAATCTTTGTTAAACTTACAATTTCTTTTATTCTAGTCTTTGGCAATTTTTGTATATTTGCAACAAATTTCAAATGATCAAGTCCTGTTAAATTCGGAAATAAAATACTTGCATCCTGTAAATATGACAATTTTTTAAAAATAGCATTATCCCTATTATCTATACCATTTACAGTAATCTGTCCGGATTGATAGCTATTCAAATTTGTAATACAATCCAAAAGAGTAGTTTTTCCCGTTCCATTAGGTGCAACCAAAGCCCAAACCTCTGCATTTTCAAGCTCTAAAGATAAATCATTTAAAACTACATTCTCTCCATATCTTTTAGTAAGATTTTTTATACACAAACTAGGCATATCCATTCCTCCTTCTATCTTGAATAAAAGCTATACAAATCAATAAAATAGTTAAAATACAAATTCCAATTGCTAAAATTTTACAAGATTTGTTAAAACTATAAGTAATAGTTTTAGATAAAATATTTATACTGCCGTCAGCAATCTTTCCAACTCTCCAGTATGAAAACGGATTATACCATTTATTAAACATCTGTAAAGTTGCTATCAGCCCAAAAGATAAAATAACAGTTTTAAAACTTGATTTTACAAAAGTTGAAATTGCACTTGTAAATAAAAAAATAAATATTCCATAGAGCAAGAACAAAATCAAACTTTTTATTAAAACATCAGATATTGGGACAATCTTATATCCAAAACTCAGAAGTGAATAATAATCACTTTTTGCAATATAAGTTGTAATCGGATATTTAAAAGATGATGACCCGTTTATTAAAAATTCTATTCCAAAAAATATTGTAGGTATCAATAGTCCAAGTATAATCGTTAAAATTCCACATGTAAAAAGTCCCGACGATACAATCCTAAATTTACTTGCCCCCGATGTCCTTAAAAATCTAATTGTTTTATTTTGACTTTCCTCCAGCTTTGAAAATAGAATTCCAAAAGTTACAACAATTATAAAAGTATAGATTAATACTAAATTATTTGTAAAAAAATCCCATAATCTATGTGAAGTTCCAATTAGTGTTTTTTTGCTATGATAGTCAAGAAGTTTACTTTCTTCTGAAGTTCGAGGTTGTTCAAACTCTGTTTTCTCTAAATATAATGGATGAGCTGAAGGAAGGTCATTTTCTGTTAAATACTTCAATATTTTATAAGTTATCTCTACTGTCAATTGATTTGCAGTATAATCTATTCCATTTGTACTAAACCCTTTTAAAGCAAAAATTCCATTGGAATCTAAAGAATGCTTTAATTCACTTTCATATAATGATTGCCAATTTTCTGTTTTAATGTCTTGGATTGTTTTTTCATAATTCTGTATATTGGCAATATTTCTTTTTTTCATATTATTTAATTCTGTTTTTTCTTCATCTGAAATATTATCATTTTCTAAATCTTTATCAACCTCTTTAATGTCCTGTTTAAATATCTCTATAGCTCTTTCTTTAGAATAAATTCGTTCTTCTTTATTTTTATTATTTTCAATTTTTGAAATAGAAGATATAACAGTTCCAATAATTATAATTATAATAAGAAATAGAATATTTTTCTTTTGCTTTATAAAATATTTAAAAAACAAATTACACATAACTACCTCCAAAAGTAAAACGCAACAAAAAACATTTTATAATCAACACATTTTAAAAAATCAATTTATCTATTTACTTTATATTCTAGGTAAATCATTACTACGAGAATATCATAATTGTCAATATTTGTCAAATATAATAACTAGTATTTTTTCTCCTATATATTGACATAAAATAAAATTATATCATATAGTAAGATAATTTGAGATTGTATAATTTTAATTTTAAAATATCGTACTTATTGTTTATGAAGCTTTTAATTATGAAAAAATATTAAAAAATGTGTTTCTATTTTCAATTTTAATCCTATGTTCTTGTAGCAGTATAAAAAAGATAAAGCATTTTCATACTACATAACCATAAGTCAAAATTGTATAAAAAACTCATCTAAGCATGTTAGATGAGTTTTTGTTTAATTATTTTAAAAATTTTACAAGCACATTCTATAAATATTTTCTATATCTTCAGGTGTTAATTCTCTAAAGCCTTTTATGCTTTCTTTTCCCTTACAAGCCTTTTTAGCCATAATAGCAAAATTTTCATCGTTAATATTTACATCTTTTAATGTACTTTGTAATTTTAAGTCATTAAATAAAAATTCTGAAAGTTTTTCAATGGCTTTTTCTGCAATTTCTCTATCAGAAAGATTTTTATCTATGCCAAAAACATTAACACCAAATTGAACATATTTATATATATTTTCATCATTTAAACAATATTGCATCCAACGTGGAGTTAATATTGCAAGTCCATGTCCATGAGTTATATCATAAAAAGCTGAAAGTTCATGTTCCATTGGGTGGCAACTCCATGCAGTTGATTTACTTCCATTTATAAAACCATTTATTGCCCAAGAAGATGCCCACATTAAATTAGCACGAGCTTCATAGTTTGTAGGGTCTTTCATTGCTATCGGAGCATATTTTATAACTGTTTTCATAAGACCTTCCATAACACAATCAAGCATAAACAAATCATTTTCTGTTGTAAAATAAACTTCTAGGATATGACTTAAAATATCTGCTGAACCGCAAGCAGTTTGATACTCACTTACACTATAAGTATTTTTAGGGTCAAGAAATGAAACTTTTGGTAACATACACATTGAACCATTACTTAATTTTTCATTTGTTTTAAGGTTTGAAATAACTCCACCATTATCCATTTCAGAACCAGTTGCTGAAAGTGTTAATATAGTTAAAAGTGGCAAAGCATCTTCTATTTTTGCTCTTTTTTCTAAATCAAGAAAATCCCATGGGTCAAAATCAACTTTTGCTCCGGCGCAAATAAATTTTGAGGCATCAATCGTTGAACCTCCACCAACTGCAAGAACCACATCAATATTTTCTTCCTTACATATTCTAGCACCCTCTCTAACAGATTCTATTCTAGGATTAGGTTCTATCCCTGAAAGTTCAAAAACTTCAAGTCCTGCACCTCTTATTTCTTTTATAACCTCATCATAAAGTCCTATCTTTTTAATGGAACCTCCTCCGTAAGTTAATAAAACTTTTTTTCCATATTTTGACAATTCTCTTCCAAGATTAGAAAGTTGTCCTTCTCCAAAATATACCTTAACAGGAATATCGTAAATAAATGGTTTCATAAAAATCCTCCTTTAAATTTATTCTTTAATACTTCTAAATTGATTTTACCTCTCCTCTATATCTAGTTAAAGAATACCCTTATTTTAAAATAAGAAAACAAAAAAGAGAGAATTATTTAAAACAATCCTCTCTAATTTTTATTCTGTAAAAACAATATACCCTTGCCTTATTTTACTATTTTATTGAATATTCGCTTTGTCGCATAATGAGAAATTAACAAGATGATTAAAGAAAAGTCAAATGGAATTTTTACTACAACTTTTATTAAAAAGCATAGAACAAAAGCGACTAAATCTAAAATCATAAATTGTTTTTCACTTGTGTATTTTTTTATCACACTGTATTTTACTTTTAAATTTCTAATTAATATTACAAGAGCAACAACTCCAACTAGTGCGTCTATACTAAAATTAACTAAAAATTTACTATTTATAACAGCCCATAAAAAATATATAAACAAAGTTCCCATCATAATTATGGTTAATCCTGTCAAAGAAATTTTGGATTTATCTTCTGACATTTCCTTCGGTGTAATTCTTCTTGACATTATTCAAAAACCACTCCGTCAGAGCAATCAATTTTAATATTTGTTGAGAAAAATTCTTTTAATGCAGTAACCATATACCCTGTATCTTTTATTCCGCAAGTTTCAAAACTTGAGTGCATTCCAAGTTGTGCAACTCCTATGTCAAGAGCATGTAAACTAACTTGAATATTTGATAAATTTCCTAGAGTTGAACCGCCAACCTTATCAGATCTATTTGCAAAGTATTGAGTAGGTACATCTACTTTTTTACAAATTTCTAAAAATACCGCTCTACTGAAAGCATCAGTTGTATATTTTTGGTTTGCAGCTTCTTTTATAACAATACCTTTGTTCATAAAAGTTCTGTTTGTTGGATCATAAAGTTCAGGATGATTTGGATGAACAGCGTGAGCATTATCGCAACTTACTAGGAAAGATTTTGCTACTGCTTGATGATATTCATCAGTTCCAAATCCAAGTGAAGCATTAATTCTCTTTAGAGCATCTTTCATAAATGTTGACATTGCACCTTGTTTTGTGTTTGAGCCAACTTCTTCGTTATCGAAAACAGCACAAACATTTATTGCCTTTGGATTTTTCGCATCTAAAAATGCTTTCATTGAAGTAAATGCACATTGTAGGTCATCAAGTTTTGGTGTTGAAACGAATTCATCTTTATATCCCCAGATACATTGTCTTTGACGATTTACTAGGAATAAATCTTTTGCGACAACATCTTCAACTTCAACACCCAATTCATCTGCAACCATCTTATCAAAATCGCCTTTTTTTAGTTCTCCTGCAGAGAATAAAGGTAATAAATCAACTTGTTTATTGTAAGCATAACCACTGTTTATTTCTCTGTTTAAATGTATTGCAACATTTGGTATCATTAGAATATCCTTATCGATATAGAATAATTTATTTACAATATTTCCATTTTCTCTAACTAGAACTCTACCAGCTAAACTTAAAGGTCTATCAAACCACGTTGAATCAATCATTCCACCATAACCTTCAACATTTAATTTTAAATGTTCTCCCGGTGCATCCATTTCAGGAACGGCTTTAACTTTATATGTTGGTGAATCACTATGAGCAGCTGTAATTTGGAAATGATAGTCGCTAAGTTCTTCTCCTACCTGGAAAGCCAATATACTTGAATTATTTCTTGTAGTATAATAATTTCCACCTTTTTTTATTTCCCATTTTGCATTTTCAGGTAAAAATATATATCCGGCTTTGTCAAAATATTTTTTCATTGTATCAACAGTATGAAACATACTTTTACTTGAATCAATAAAAGTTAATAATTCTTTTGAAATTTCAATATTATTCATATAATCCCTCCTATCAAAATTTAATTTACCCCATTTAATTAATTTAAAATACTTAAATATATTTTAAAGAAAATAAAGGAACCAAAGTTCCTTTATTCCCTTATTATCTAAATTGTTATCTAAATTTATTTACTATTTTCTCTTTTTCTAAGGATAGGTAAGATTAAACCTAAAGCAACCAAAACTGCAGGAGTTATAATCTTTAGAACCATTTCAAATTTGTCTTTTGAGTACATTCCAAGTAAACAACAAGCTAATGTTACTAAGAAACACCAAGCACCAAAGAACAATCCAACTCCCCTGTTTTTAGTAAATCTATAATGTCTGTCAAGTTCTTCTTTACCATATCTAAGAGCAAAGTAAGCTACAAATACCCACATATATCTCATCGGCATTACTACACCGTTAAGACGAGTAAGTTGTCTAAGAACTGTAGTAGCTCCCGGAACGAATGATTGAGCTAATATGATTGCCCCACCAAGCACTGCAACTAATGCAATACCGTTTACATAAGCGCCTCTCTCATTCTTCTTCAACAATCTTGTAGGAATATATTGACTTGCATTAGGGTCTTCCAATAACATTCTTAAAGGAGCATCAATACTGATTAAAAGTGTTGAGAATTGTCCAACAGTATTAGCTGCTGAATAGATGATTAATAATAAATCACCAACACCATAATATCTACCTAATTTTTGGAATGCCCAATAAGCACCATTTGCAGCATATGAGTCAAATGCTTCTTTACTTGCATTGATTTCATTAATGTCGAACATTAATCCCATAGCAACAGTTCCGAAGATAGCACTGATAACAACCATTAAAGTTGCAAGCATCATAGCTTTAGGGAACTCTTTTGCGGAATCTCCTTCAATTTTGTTTACATAAGGTGAAATTTTTTCAATACCACCAACTGCAAATACCAAGATAGATAAACTACTTAAGTAATTCAAGTCAACCTTAGGGAATAAATTATTCCAAGCAAAGTTTAATTTTAAATATCCGCCGTTTGGATTAATAACCGGTGCTGCATACATCATAAGAATAAATAAAATACCTAAAACAAACATACTTGAACCGGCAAGTGTTGCTAATCTTTTAATCGGACCTAACCCTCTTGTAGCCAAATAACAGAATAATAGCAAAACACCAAATGTAGCTAATTGAACGTAGATTGTAGGAATACTATCATACGCTTTAGCATCTCTGAAAATCATAAAGCTTAACGCCTTAAGACCACCTGAACCTTTTCCGGCAATATAAGTAATATGTACTGCCCAATAAGTCCATCCTGCATAGTAAGCTAATTTAGAGTTAGTAGTTTCTTGAATCCAAGAAGTTACTCCACCACCTAAATGCTTAAATGTTGAACCAAGTTCTCCAACCATAAGTGCATACGGAACAAAATACAATGCAAACATTAGTATCCAAGAAAAAATTACTTGAGTACCATGAAAGTAAATATATCCGTTTAAAACATTTCCGAAACCCCAAAGTGTTGAGAAACACATAAACACGAGGGCCTGCCATTTAATTTTCTTTTCGGAACCTTCCATTTTTTCCTCCTAAAATATAAATTCTAAGCCAAATTTTTAGCCAGAACCAGTATATCAAAATTATTATTTCTTGTCAAAGGTACTTGCAATAGGATAACGTTTTGTTTTTGTTCTAAAAATATTATCACTTCACCCTGTCGTTTCTGTAAATCAAAATTTAACAAAAGACACCTTTCGGTGCCTTTTAGTAATTTTAGTTATTTACTTTGCTTTTATTTCTGTCCAAGCGTCTTGTAGCTTTTCATTTGATTCGCCTAAATCTTTTAATATATAGCCTTTTTTAAATACTTCCTTTTTAGGAAATACTATATCACTATTTTTTAAGTTTTCATCCATTAATTCTCTTGCACCATCTATTGGTGAGCCATATTTTACAAAATTACAATTTCTTGCAGAGATTTCCGGTCTTGACATAAAGTCAATAAATTTTGCTGCCAATTCTTTATTTTCTGAAACTTTAGGAATTACCCAGTTGTCAAAGATAAAAATTGCTCCTTCTTTTGGAAAAACAAATTCTACATTTTTATTTTCATCTTTTGCAAGTAGAGCTTCTCCACCCCAAATACAAGTAAGTTTTGAGTCTCCGGAAATTAGATTATCCTTTGCTTGGTCATCTCCAACATAATTTTTTACTATTTTCTTTTGAGCGATTAAAGAATTTTTGGCTTTTTCAATATCTTCAACTTTTGTTGAGTTAGGGTCAAGTCCTTCTTTTATCATCGCTATTGCCATAGTAAATCTGCTTCCGTCCAACATTACAACTTCACCTTTATTTTTTTTATCCCAAAGGTCAGCCCAGCTGTCAACTTTTTCTTGTTTTGACTTATCATAAGCAATTCCGATATTTCCTATTGTATATGGAACTGAATATTCACTCGTAGGGTCAAAAACTAAATTTCTATATTCTTTTTTTACTTTACCCATATTTGGAATCTTATTTTTATCAAGTTTTTCCAGCATATTTTCTTTAATCATAGTATCAACCATATAGTCACTTGCTACGATTACATCATATTTTTCTGCCCCACTTTTTAATTTAGTATAATATTCTTCATTTTCTTCAAAAAATGTATAATTTACTTTGCAGTTATACTCTTTTTCAAATTCTTTTATAGTTTCCGGATCTATGAAAAGATCTGTATTAGTTACGTTTAAAACTTTCTTTTCTGTACTTTGTTCTGTCTTTTCTTCTTTTTTCTCTTCCTTTTTATCAGTTTTTCCACAAGCTGTGAAAGATACGGCTGTAACTAAAACTAATAATAATGCTAATAAGTTTTTAAATTTTTTCATTTTTTACTCCTCTATTTTTAAATACATAAGTTATTGCTGAAATTATAATTATTATTGCAAAAAGCAATGTTGATAATGCATTTATTTTAGGACTTATTCCCCTTTTAGTCATTGAGTAAATTTTGACCGAAAGTGTAGCAACTCCATTTCCGGAAGTAAAATAACTGACAGTAAAATCATCTAAAGACATAGTAATACAAACCAATGCTCCTATAATTAAATTAGGTATTAGTTGAGGTAAAACAATTCTTTTAAATACTTGAAACTGCTTTGCTCCCAAATCCATACCTGCATCATAAAGACTTTTATCAAAAGTCAATAATTTAGGCAAAATTGCAAAGACTACAAACGGAATATTAAATATTATATGTGACAAAATTATCGTAAAATATCCAAAATTAAGTTTAAAAAATACATATAAAATTATCATTCCAATTGCAATTACAATATCAGGAAGTATAAGTGGAAGATATGTTACATTCATAAAATAACTTCTTAGCTTTGGATTAAAAGCTCTATATATAGACCAAGCTCCTATAGTTCCGATTATAAGTGCAAAAATAGTTGCAATTCCTGTTATGATAAGTGTTTGAAAAAAAACTTTCATAATGGATTCATCTTTAAAAAGTTCCATATACCATTTTAAACTAAAACCTGTAAAAGCATTGTTATATCTAGATTCATTAAAGGAAAACACCATCATAAATATAATTGGCATATATAAAAATATATAACACAAAAATAGATAAAATTTTCCCGTATGTTTTTTTACCATATTTTAAATCCTTCTGTAAATTCATTATCTGATTTTTTTACAAATATTCTAAAAATCATAAGACTTACAAAAATTATAAAAATCATAATTAGAGAAATGCTTGAACCTGTCTCCCAGTTTCTAGCTTGTAAAAACTCCCTTTGAATTAAATTTCCAACTAACATATTTTGACTTCCGCCGAGCAAGTCTGATATTATAAAGGTTGTTACAGAAGGCATAAAAACCATAATACAACCTGAAATTACTCCCTTAAAACTTAGTGGAAAAATAACTCTAAAAAATAAATCTTTTCCTTTAGCCCCCAAATCTTTAGCACATTCTATATATTCCTTATCGATATTTATAAGTGCAGTATAAATTGGAAGTACCATAAAAGGCAAAAAATTATAAATCATTCCTATAATAATTGCAAAGTTATTGTTTAAAAATTTTATAGGACTATCTATAATTCCGATATTTATAAGCATTTGATTTATAATTCCCTGTTCTCTAAAAATACTCATCCAAGAGTAAGTTCTAAGTAAAAAGTTAGTCCATAAAGGCATAATGAAAAGCAAAACTAGAATATTTCTTCTCTTTTCAGCTTTTATCCTGCTTAAAAAAAGTCCAGCGGGATATCCCAAAATTAGACATAAAAAAGTTGAAATTAAGGATAATTTTAAAGATACAAAAATAATTTTCAAATATGTTGGTGTGAAAAACTTTTTGTAATTATCCAAAGTGAAAACAAAACTTTCATCTTTTACTTTAAAAGAATAATAAATTATAAAAAACAAAGGCACTATCGTAAATATAATCGTCCATAATAAATATGGCATAGCCCTAATTCTATATAAATGTTTTCGTAACATATTTCCTCCAAGAATAAATAATTGCAATTATTATTTTATCATCAAAAGAAACATTATACAAGTTTTTTTCTTGTAAAGTTTTGTTATTTATAATATAATTAGTATAAGAAAAATTAAAGGAGTTTTTAAAAATGAAATTAGTTTTAATAAGACATGGAGAAAGTGAATGGAACAAGTTGAATTTATTTACCGGTTGGACTGATGTAGGTCTTTCAGAAAAAGGAATCATCGAAGCAAATGAAGCCGGTTTTTTACTAAAAGAAAATAATTTCGATTTTGACGTATGTTACTGTTCATACTTAAAAAGGGCAATAAACACTTTAAATATCGTTTTAGAAAGAATGGATAGACAGTGGTTACCTGTTATAAAAACTTGGAAATTAAATGAAAGACATTATGGAGCACTACAAGGCTTAAACAAAGCTGAAACTGCTGAAAAATATGGAGAAGAACAAGTAAAACTTTGGAGAAGATCTTTTGATGTTCCACCTCCTGCTCTTGATAAAGACGATAAAAGATGTCCTCATAATCAAGCACCTTACAGAAATGTTGATAAAAGTGAATTACCTTATAATGAAAGCTTAAAAGATACCATTGAAAGAGTTATTCCTTACTATGAAGAAGTCATAAAAAAAGATATGTTGGACGGGAAAAGAGTTCTAATAACTGCACACGGAAACTCACTTAGAGCATTGGTTAAATATTTAGATAATTTAACAGATGAAGAAATTATTTCAGTAAATATTCCTACAGGAATTCCTTTAGTTTATGAATTTGATGACAATTTTAAAGTTACAAATAAATATTACTTAGGAAATCAAGATGAAATAAATGCAAAGATAAATTCTGTTGCAAATCAGACAAAGAAAAAGTAATTTTTTTAACAAAATAGGTTGAGGAGTAAAGTCCTCAACCTTTTAATTTTATTAATACTATCTTTATTCGGATATTATAAATACAAAAAGCAACAATTTGACTTGTTGCTTCTTAATTCGTTATTCTTTATCTTTTATTTCATCATACAAATTCTTTATTGCCTTTCTTATGACTTCTGATTTTGGTTCATCCATCTTTTCAGATATATAATAAAGCATTCCCACATCTTCATCATGCAAAGTTATTCTGGCATTTAATACTTTAGGAATGTCAATATGGTCTCCACTATTCTTTTCAAATAATGCAACAACGGAAAATACAATTGCAGATGGAATTAAATAACCAAAACTTAAAGAACTAAGAGGTAACAATTTTATAAACTCTAAAATTCCATAAGTATCATTTAATACAGTCATAAATCCTATAATTATTGCAACTATTGCAGAATATTTTATAGCTCTATTACAGGAGATTCTGTTTCTGAATACACTTGTCAAAATTAATATAATTATCGGTGGATACAATGTAAATAAAAGTGGAACCGCTAATTTTATAATAGCATCTACGCCAAGGCAGGAGAAAACAAAACTTGCAAAACAAACTATCATAACCCAAATTTTATAAGGTATTTTAGGTATTAATTCTGAAAAATATTCAGCAACTCCCCCTGTAAGTGCAACTGAAGTCGTAAGACATGCCAAAATTACTATAACTGAAAGCATTAAAACTCCGGATCTACCAAATAATAAATTTGTAAAGTTTAGTAAAATAACTGTTCCGTTTTTTGCCCCTTCAACATTAAGTTTTGAACTTGCCCCCAAGAAACAAAGTCCTCCATAAACGATACTTAAACAAATAAAAGCTATAACAGAAGAGGATAATATTACCTTTTTTTCTCTTTCTTTTTTAATTTTATAGAAAATTAAAGCATTCACTATAACTGCATTAAAAAGTCCTGCACCTAATCCGTCCAAAGTTTGAAACCCATTTATAAATGAGTCATACATTACTTTTTGTAAATTTTCTCCGGCTTGGATTTCTCCAACAGGAGATATAATTCCCGTTATAATCATAATAATTAAAAAAACAAGTAGTGTAGGAGTTAAATATCTTCCGATAAAATCAACTATTTTTTCAGATTTTATGCAAATTAAATATGTAACAATAAAAAATATTGCAGTCGTTACCACCAAATTTTTAAATCCAAAATTTGCAACTCCCAAATTATAAGTAATTGCACCTGTTCTCGGAATTGCAACTAAAGGTCCTATACATAAAGATATACAAACTAAAATTATTGTCCCCAAATATTTCCCCAAAGGTTTTACAAATCCTGTAATACCACCGGAAGAAAATACACAATAAAGTGATATCATTGCTAAAAGCCCATCTGCAGCCATATACAAAATAAAAGCTATAGGCCAATAAGAACCTGAATTATATCCTAAAAATGTTGGAAATATTAAGTTCCCAGCCCCAAAAAACATTGCAAATAAGCTAAAGCCTATTACAAATATTATTCTTACCTCTTTTTTCATAATCCCTCCTAAAGTAAAAAACGATTTCTTTAGATATATTAACACAAAATAAAAAAACATGCAAGGCAAGGTAACTTAAAAAATCATCTTTATATTTTCTAATTTATTTTATAATTTGAAGTATATAAAACTGAAAATAAATAAAGTTTATTGTATAATTATTCTTTTTGAAAATTTTTACCAATTAACTAAAATAAGCTCCTACAATTATTTAGTCCAATATTTTAAATTTTTTTGAACATTAAAAAAGGGAACACTATGATTCCCTTTTAAAATAATCAGTATAATTATGCTAAAATCTTAGTAACAACGCCTGATCCTACTGTTCTTCCGCCTTCTCTGATGGCAAATCTTAAACCTTCATCAATAGCGATTGGAGTAATTAATTCAATTATGAATTTAGCGTTATCTCCAGGCATAACCATTTCAACGCCGTCTTCTAATTGGATATTACCAGTAACGTCAGTTGTTCTGAAGTAGAATTGTGGTCTGTATCCTGAGAAGAATGGAGTATGTCTTCCACCTTCTTCTTTAGTTAATACGTAAACTTCTGATTCAAATTTAGTATGTGGATTAATTGTTCCCGGTTTTGCAAGAACTTGTCCTCTTTGGATTTCATTTCTTTGAACTCCTCTTAGAAGAAGACCGATGTTATCTCCGGCAGCAGCTTCATCCAACATTTTCTTAAACATTTCAACACCAGTTACTACAACTGTTCTTCTTTCAGTTGTTAAACCTACTAATTCAACGTTATCTTGAACTTTTACTTTACCTTTTTCTACTCTACCTGTAGCAACAGTTCCTCTACCAGTGATTGAAAATACGTCTTCAACTGGCATTAAGAATGGGTTATCAACATCTCTAACTGGTTCTGGAATAAATTCGTCAACTGCTTCCATTAACTTAACAATTTTGTCTCCCCATTCTCCATCTGGTTCTTCAAGAGCTTTTAATGCTGAACCAACTACGATTGGAGTGTTGTCTCCATCATATTCATATTCATTTAATAAGTCTCTAACTTCCATTTCAACAAGTTCGATTAATTCAGGGTCATCAACTTGATCTTCTTTGTTTAAGAATACAGCAATTTTAGGAACTCCTACTTGTCTTGCAAGTAATATATGTTCTCTTGTTTGAGGCATTGGACCGTCAGCAGCACTTACTACTAAGATAGCTCCATCCATTTGTGCAGCACCTGTAATCATGTTCTTTACATAGTCGGCGTGTCCTGGACAGTCAACGTGTGCATAGTGTCTTTTTGCAGTTTCATATTCAACGTGAGAAGTTGAAATTGTAATTCCTCTTTCTCTTTCTTCTGGAGCCTTGTCGATGTTTGCATAATCAACGAATTCACCAGTACCGAATCTCTTGTTCAATACTAAAGTGATAGCTGCAGTTAAAGTAGTTTTACCGTGGTCAACGTGACCAATAGTTCCAATATTAACGTGTGGTTTAGTTCTTTCAAATTTTTGCTTAGCCATTTTACTAAAGTCCTCCTAATCTATTTTTTTGCTCTCTCGCCAATTACTTTTTCAGAAATTGCTTGAGGCACTTTTTCATAATGATCGAATTGCATTGAATATGTTGCACGACCTTGAGTATTACTTCTTAGGTCTGTTGCATATCCAAACATTTCAGCTAGAGGTATATATGCGTCAAGCACATGAACACCATTTTTAGGGTTCATTCCTTGAATTCTACCTCTTCTTGATGAAACATCTCCCATAACATCTCCTAAATATTCATCAGGAGTTGTTATTTCAACTTTCATCATCGGTTCTAGTAGAACCGGTGCAGCTTTTGCAACTGCTTGTCTAAATGCCATTGAACCAGCAATCTTAAATGCCATTTCAGATGAGTCAACTTCATGGTATGAACCATCATATAAAGTAACTTTAACATCTAAAACAGGATATCCTGCAAGTACCCCTGCTTGAGTTGCTTCTTCAATACCTTTTTGAACAGGTCCGATATATTCTTTTGGAATAGCTCCCCCTACGATATTATTTACAAACTCAAAGCCTTTACCAGCTTCTTGAGGTTCAATTTTAATTTTACAATGTCCATATTGTCCACTACCACCAGACTGTCTGATGTATTTTCCTTCAGCTTCTGCACCTTGAGAAATTGATTCTCTGTAAGAAACTTGTGGATTTCCTATATTAGCTTCTACTTTAAATTCTCTTAGAAGTCTGTCAACGATGATTTCCAAGTGTAATTCACCCATACCTGAAATAATTGTTTGACCAGTTTCTTCATCAGTATAAGTTCTAAAAGTAGGATCTTCTTCCGCTAATTTGTGTAAAGCTATACTCATTTTTTCTTGAGATGCTTTTGTTTTAGGTTCGATAGCAACGGAAATAACCGGTTCAGGGAATTCCATTTTTTCAAGTATTACATGACTATTCATATCACAAAGAGTATCTCCGGTTGTAGTATCTTTTAAACCAACTGCAGCTGCAATATCTCCAGCTGACACGCTATCAACTTCTTCTCTCTTATTAGCATGCATCATAAGAATTCTACCGATTCTTTCTTTTTTGCCCTTTGTTGAGTTATATACATAAGAACCTGCTGATAAAGTTCCTGAATATACTCTAAAATATGCAAGCTTTCCAACATAAGGGTCAGCTACAATTTTAAATGCTAATGCTGAGAAAGGTTCTTCATCTGAAGCATGTCTTTCTACAGGTTCTTCATTATCATCCACGCCTTCAATTGCAGGAATGTCTAATGGAGATGGCATATAAGCTACAATAGCATTCAATAGAGGTTGAACCCCTTTGTTCTTATAAGCTGATCCACAAAGTACCGGGTTTATTGATAGATTAATAGTAGCTCTTCTGATTGCTTCTCTTAATTCAGATGGTGAAATAGCTTCTCCTTCTAAATATTTTTCCATAATAAACTCATCAGTTTCAGCTAGTGCTTCCAATAAATTTTGACGATATTCTTCTGCTTTATCTTTGTAAGCATCCGGAATATCAGTTTCTTCTATATCTGTACCTAAGTCGTTTTTATAAATAATAGCGTGCATTGAAACTAAGTCAATCACTCCTACAAATTCTGATTCAGCTCCGATAGGAATTTGAACAGGCACCGGATTAGCTTTTAACTTATCCTTAATAGTTTCGATAGAGTCATAATAATTAGCTCCGGTAGCATCCATTTTATTTATAAAGCAAATACGTGGTACGCCATATTTATCCGCTTGTCTCCAAACAGTTTCTGATTGTGGTTCTACACCGCTCTTTGCATCAAAAAGTGCAACTGAGCCGTCAAGAACTCTTAAAGATCTTTCAACTTCTACAGTAAAGTCAACGTGTCCCGGAGTGTCAATGATGTTAATTCTTGTATCATTCCATACACAAGTTGTAGCAGCTGAACAAATAGTGATACCTCTTTCTTTTTCTTGCTCCATCCAGTCCATTTGTGCAGCACCTTCATGAGTATCACCTATTTTGTGGATCTTTCCTGTATAATAGAGCATTCTTTCTGTTACTGTTGTCTTACCAGCATCGATATGCGCCATTATACCAATATTTCTTGTATTTTCAAGTGAATATTGTCTTGCCACAATAGCATTTCCCCTTTCCTTTTAAATAAAATTCCTATATTAGAATCCGTAATGTGCAAAAGCCTTGTTAGCTTCAGCCATCTTGTGAGTGTCTTCTCTCTTCTTAACACTTGCTCCAGTGTTATTAACAGCATCTAAAATTTCTTTAGCAAGTCTTTCTTTCATAGTTTTTTCTCCTCTATTTCTAGAGTAAGTTACTAACCATCTTAACCCTAAAGTTTGTCTTCTTTCAGGTCTAACTTGAATAGGTACTTGGTATGTTGCCCCACCTATACGTCTTGCTTTAATTTCTAAAACAGGCATTATGTTTTCTAAAGCTTTTCTGAAAACTTCAGTTGGTTCTTCGCCGGTTTTTTCTTTTACAATTTCAAATGCACCGTAAACGATAGCTTGAGCAATTCCTTTTTTACCGTCAAGCATAATGTTATTTATAAGTTTAGTAACAACCACATCTCCATAAATCGGATCCGGCATTACCTCTCTCTTTGGAACATGTCCTTTTCTTGGCACCTTTCTTCCCTCCTTACTATATTAGTAGTATCACTGGTACTCAGCGATTTTCTTGCTGATAAGCACACAAATGTATGTATTATAAAGTTAAACTCTAAGTAATAAAACATTTCTGCCACATCAGTTTAATTATTTAGGTCTTTTAGCTCCGTATTTAGATCTTCCTTGTTTTCTGTTAGCTACTCCTGCAGTATCTAATGTACCTCTGATTATATGGTATCTAACCCCTGGAAGGTCCTTTACTCTTCCCCCTCTAATAAGCACAACACTGTGTTCTTGAAGGTTATGACCTATACCTGGAATATAAGCTGCAACTTCCATTCCGTTTGTTAATCTAACTCTGGCAACCTTACGCAACGCTGAGTTAGGTTTCTTAGGAGTTACAGTTCTTACAGCTGTACATACACCTCTTTTTTGTGGTGATTCACTGGCAGTACTTCTTTTTTTAAGTGTATTAAAGTTAAAACTTAACGCCGGTGCTTTTGATTTAGTTACAGCTTTTTGTCTTCCTTGTTTAATTAACTGGTTAATAGTTGGCATTTCTTCACCTCCTTAAATATTTTTTTCTAAAAATGCACATAACTATACATTATTAAATGTACCTAACTATTTTAACATTTGTTTTTGCAAAAGTCAACATTTTTTTCAGTTTTTTAATATTTTTTTATCTGCTATTTTCAGAAATTTTTCCCTTTATAATTATCGACCCTATATCAGATAATATTGGTTTAAATAGATTTATTATTTCAGAAGAATCGAGTCCACTTTCATTTTTAGTAAAATCTCTTGTGAATTTAATAAACCTTCTAGAAAAACCTTTTGGCGCAATAGGACATTCTTCTCCAAAAACTTCCTTTCCCGATTTCATCATCAATAAGGACATTCTATAATACATAAATTGATTATCTTCCTCTTTCATATTGGCATTATAGTATTCAAAAAGTTTCTCTAAATTTTTCATAATTTCACTTTGCTCAACAACATCATTTAAGGTTAAAATTCCGTTTTCTTTTTTAAACATCGAATATGGAGAATGTACTCCTCCTAATCTATGAATAATTTTAGAATATCTATTATCTTCATTTCCAATATTTGTAACAGATTTTATAAAAATCTTATTAGATACCGAGTGCATTATAATATTTACATAGTCATATTCATTACATATATTAAAAATTTTATATTTGTTATTTTCTATTTCTTTATTGTATTTTTTTAGGAAGTTTATATTAAATCCCTGTCCATCAAAAGAATATACATTTTTTAATTTAGACATATCACCTCTTAAAACTCCAACATATTGAGCTTTATTTCCGCCTTTAGAATGACCTGAAACATATATTTTACTAATATTGTCAAATTTTTTAACCATTTTATCGAAATATCTCAAAGCTCTTCTTTGCTGTTTTGTATCTGTTATATTATATGTCCCCTCCACATTATCTTTCCACTCATAATCACCGGCAGTTCCTTTGTATACTATGATTAAACAATCTTCAAACAAAAAACTTACATTTACAACTCTATCACTACCGGTTGCATTTCCATAAACCGAATTATCAATATCCACTATTTTTATTTTTTCATAAACTTGTCTACTATGATCTACTGTATTTAAAATACCTAAAAACTCATCTTCATTTATTTCTGCCGGATAATATCCAGAAGAATTTTTTTCATTTCTAATAAAATCAAATATTTCGAATATATTTTTTCCTACAAGTTTTTCTTGCACATCATCTCTTTCAAAATTATGAACATAAATAATGCAATTTAAAATTAAAAAAATATCAATACTAATGACATTTTTCTCTATAATTGTTTTTTGAAAACCTCTTTTTTTAATTTGTTTTTCAATATTCATACCAACTCTCCTATACTATATAAAGAACATAACAATACAAAAATTCGATTTTATACTAGCATACAAAAGCACAAAAGTCAACAACAAAAAAAGAAGTCCTAAGACTTCTAAATTTTGCTTTCTATTTTCTTATCCTTCTTTTTAAATATAAAAGATAATTTTGTTTCTGAAATTATTATTGCGACAAAAATTAAAATAAATCCTATAACCGATTTAACTGTTAAACTTTCAATTCCAAGCGCAACCGGAAAAGCAACTCCAAAAATTGACTCACAACCTAAGATTATTGCAGCACTACTTGGATCTGTATATTTTTGACCTAGATTTTGTAATAATAACGCAACCGCTGTACACATTACAGAAAGATATAAAACTTCGAGCATAGGTCTTAATGTAATTTGCATTCCGGCATTGTTCTCAAAAACAAATGTAGTTACCCAAGATAAAATACCTGCAACCAAAAATTGCATTATTGTCAGTACAAAAGGATCTTTCCCGATTCCAAGTCTAGTAACCATAACTATATGTGATGCAAATAAAAATCCACTCAAAAGGGCAAGTGCATCTCCATAGATTGCTTTCCAACTTGAATTAAAAATAGAACCGCTCTCTCCCGCCATAGCAATAAAAAATATTCCGACTATGCAAAATACAGCAGCAGATACATTAAATTTATCGGGCTTTACTTTATTTGTAATCCAATACAAAAATGGTACAATTACGCAATATGATGCTGATAAAAAGCCACTACGTCCGGGAGTTGTAAAAGTAACTCCAAGTGTTTGACTGGAATAAGCAACGAATAAAAATACCCCAATAACAGCTCCGGCTATCAATTCATTTCTTTTTGCATTAAATAACTTTTTATGAAAAACAACTGCAAGAATAATACCCGCTAAGGTAAATCTAATACCCAAAAGAAAATTAGGCTTAAATACATCTGCAGCACTTTTAACTACTGTAAGAGAAGTTCCCCACAAAATTGCCACGATAAAAAGTGCAATTTTTGCTAAAAAACTTGTTCTACCTGAAATGTTATCCAAAACGTCCTCCTACTTAACTATTTTAGTTCCTGTAAGACCCTTTACAGCATCTGATGCCTTTTCAAGCAAAGTAATAATAGCACATCTATTATCCAATCCATTTACAAATTCCAAACAAGCTTCAACTTTTGGAAGCATGCTTCCCTTGCCGAATTGTCCTTCTGCGATGTATTTGTTAGCTTGTTCAACATTTATTTCATCCAATTCTTTTTGGTCAGGTTTATTGAAATTTATACAAACTTTGTCAACAGCAGTTAAAATTAAAAGGAAATCCGCATTTAAATCCGATGCAAGTTTTGCACTTGATTTATCCTTATCAATTACTGCGTCAATTCCTACTAATTTACCGTTTTTCTTAACGACAGGTATTCCGCCTCCGCCAACAGTTATAACTACAAGTCCTGCATCTACCATTTTTTTTACAGCGTCAATTTCAACAATATTTAATGGCTTTGGTGAAGGAACAACTTTTCTGTATCCTCTTCCTGAGTCTTCAACAAAAGTGAATCCTTTTTCTTTTGCAAGTTCATCTGCCTTTTCTTTTGTATAGAACATTCCAACTGGTTTAGTTGGGTGTTCAAAAGCTTTATCGTCTTCTGCAACTTCAACTTGAGTTACAACGGAAACAGCAGTTTTATTAATTCCTTTTTCTTTAAAAGCTTGACCTAAAGCCTGTTGTAAATGATAACCTATATATCCTTGACTCATGGCTCCACATTCAACAAGCGGCATTAAAGGAGTTTTTTCTTTTCCGTTTGCTGAATAGTCCATTGCCAAATTAATCATTCCTACTTGAGGTCCATTTCCATGTCCGATTATAACATCATTTCCGTCTTTAACTAAATCAGAAATTATATCGGCAGCTATTTTTACTTTCTCTAATTGCTCCAAAGGGGTATTGCCTAAAGCATTACCCCCCAAAGCTACAACTATTCTCTTTCCCATTTTTACCTCTTACCATAAAGTTGAATACATAACTGCTTTTATAGTATGCATTCTATTTTCAGCTTCATCAAACACAACTGATTGAGGTCCTTCAATAACTTCATCAGTAACTTCCATTTCAGGAATACCAAATTTTTCAAAAATTTGTCTACCGATAACAGTTTTTTGATCGTGGAATGAAGGTAGGCAGTGCATAAAGATAGCAGTTTCTTTAGCATTTGCCATAACTTCTTTGTTTACTTGGTATGGTTTTAATAATTTAATTCTTTCAGCCCAAACTTCGTCCGGTTCTCCCATTGATACCCAAATGTCTGTGTAGATTATATCAGCATTTGTAGTTCCTTTTTTAACATCTTCTTCAAAGCTTACTGTACAATGAGTAGCCTTAGCAATTTCTAAAGCTTTTTCTCTCAATTCTTCTTCAGGCCATAATTCTTTTGGAGCACAAGCTGTAAAGTTTACACCCATTTTAGCACAAGCTATCATAAGTGAGTTACCCATATTGTTTCTTGCATCTCCCATATATACAAAGTTTAACCCTTTTAAATATCCAAATTTTTCTTCAATAGTTAAAAGGTCAGCTAACATTTGAGTTGGGTGGAATTTATCAGTTAAACCGTTCCATACCGGAACTCCTGCATATTCTCCTAAAGTTTCAACTAATTCTTGGCTGAATCCTCTGTATTCGATACCATCATACATTCTTCCTAAAACTCTTGCAGTATCTTCAATAGATTCTTTTTTACCCATTTGTGAAGAACCCGGATCTAAGTAAGTAACTCCCATACCTAAGTCCATTCCGGCAACTTCGAAAGAACAACGAGTTCTTGTTGAAGTTTTTTCAAATAATAGTACTATATTTTTTCCTTCTAAATAACGATGTGGAGTTCCGCTTCTCTTTAAATCTTTAAAATTCTTTGAAAGATCCAAAAGATAACGAATTTCATCACTTGTAAAGTCTAATAATGTTAGGAAATTTCTTCCTCTTAAGTTTTTGCTCATAACAATTCTCCTTTAAATAAATTTTTGATACGACAAACGTATCCATTACATAATTATTATACTATATCTTACAAAAAATTTCGGACATTTTGTTAATTAAAATTTGTATTACTTTCTATTTATTTTTATTCTGATGAATTTATATGTATTTTATTTCTTAATTATTTCTATTATATTAATATATATTAATTTAAATTTATCCCCAAATCCATCTGCAATAAAACATTCTTTTTCAATTTTTTTACAATCTTAAGTCTTTTTAACTTATATCAATTAAAAATATTTAAGTTTACTGTTTGTAGTATAAAATTAAATATTTTTATACTATAAACAGATTATAATATTTAACTTATTTTTACTCTAATTTAAAGATATATTGTCCTTTTATAGCTTATATAATTTATAAATACAATATTTTAAAAATAAATTTAATCATTTTTGAAATTATTATGTGAGATTTATTTTAAAAAGACATTTTTTGTTTTTTAATCTTTACATAAATAAAATTATGATTTATACTAATAACAACAAGAGATAATTTATTATAATTTGTAACAGGAGTATTTATGAACAAACAAAAAGGAATCGAAATACAAAATAAAGCTAATTCATATATAAATGAAGAAAGCATGTACAGTATTGACAGAGAAATAATAACATCTCCAACAAAAGGACTTTTTCATCAATCTGCAAGATTTTTGCTGATAAAAAAAGGTGCTGCAAAAATGAGAATACAAAATAATATATATGAAATAAAAGACAAAACTTTAATCTGTATTTTACCTTGGGAATATACTGAGGTTATTGAAGTTTCAAAGACCATACAATATTTTATTCTAAAATATAATTTTGACAGCGCAAACAAAATAATAAAATCGTTTTATAATATTGATGCAGAAAATTTAAGTTTAATAAATTCATTTTACGACAATCCTGTAATCCAATGCACCGACGAACAATTCAAATATTTTTCAAATGTTTTTGATATGTTACGTGATGAACTAGGAGAAGATTCAACTTTGTATAACAAAAACGAAAATCCAATATCTTCAGCATATGTTTTAAACAAAATAATTGACTTAATTATAACTTACAGAAGAATGCAAAATGAAGATACACAAAAAATAAAAAAGGTTGACGAAAAATTTGATAAAATAAATATTTTTAGATATATTCATGCACATTTAAGCGAAAAACTTACAATTTCTTCAATTTCAAAATTATTCTTTATGAGTGAATCAACAATAAATCGATATGTAAAAGAAACGACAGGTATTTCTTTTAACACCTTAATAAATGAAATGAGAGTCGGAAAAACTATGGATATGTTACTTTATACAGATCTCGATATAGAAGAAATCGCAGAAATAACAGGTTTTTCAGATAGATCCCATCTTTCAAAAGTATTTACTGCAAGAACAGGACAAAACCCCAATAAATACAGACAAACATTTCATAAAGTTTCACAAATTTGTCAAATAGAGAATATAAGAAAATTTTATAGAATATTAAACTATGTAGTAAAAAATTCAAGTGATGATATAGAAATAGAAAGTATATGTAAAAACTTTTCAATATCCATAACAGAACTGAATAGATTGTTTATATACTATGTAGAAAAAAATTTCAAAAATTTTTTAAATTTTGTACGAATTAATAAATCTACAAAATTATTGTTAAAAACAGATATGCAAATAACTGATATTGCATTTGAGGTTGGATATAATACAGTCAAAACATTTAATCGAAATTTTTTGAAATATCAAAAAATGTTACCAACTGAATTTAGAAAAAATCTAAAACTACAAGATAGAGAAATATAAAAGCTGTTGATTAATTCAACAGC
>NZ_JAYKBM010000010.1:0-29178 GCF_035282565.1 Parvimonas sp. D9
ATTCTCAAAGAGATAAGACAAAGAAATTCGAAGTGTTGGAAAATACGTATTTTCCAACACTTTTTTATTGCTTAAATTGTTTTAAAAAGCTAAAAAATGTATAAAAACTTATTAATAGCATACAAGTAGCATACAGGTAGCATACAAAATTACAATAAAAAATAGAGTGATAACTCACTCTATCAAGGTAATAGTTCTATTGTTTTTTGTAACTGTTCTAATGTTTCATGTGTATAAAATTTATCTGTAGTATCAGTTACTGCATGTCCTAATATTCTTCTTCTAAAAAGTTCATCAGCATTATATTTTTTTAAAAGTGTAGCTGTTGTATGTCTTGTTTCGTGTGGGGAATGTTCCATTTTAAATTCTTTCATCCATCTTTCCCAAAATTCTCTTTTGAAATTAGAATATTGGAATTTTCTATCAAATTTATTTACAATTAGATATTTATTATTCTCATCATATCTGTTTTCAATAAAAGGTAAAATTCTATGATGAATTGGTACAATTCTATCAATACCTGCTTCTGTTTTCATTCCACCTTTAATATACATTTCTTTAAGATTTACATTTTCAGTTTCAATATTTAATAATTCCGAAATTCTAAATCCAGTATAAATCAAAATTAAAGCTATATCCAAGTTTAACTTGTCATTTACATTGTCCCATAAAATTTCAATTTCATTTTCAGAAAAAGGAATTTTTTTTCTAGCTTTATGATCGTTTGTTACTTTTACAAGTTCATTAAATTTATCTCTAATATTTAAGTTTTTAAATCTAGCAAAATCATATAATTGATTGAATAAAGTCTTGATTTTCTTTTTTGTGGGATAACCTGCAGGGCAATTATCAATAATTTCTTGAAGATGTGTTGCTCTTAAATCCAAAAAAGGCTTTTCTTGAAATTTTTTACAATGAGAAAATGCTGCTTTATATGAAATCATATTTTTAGTAATTTCAACATTTATTTCTTTTTTAAATTTTTGATTATACCATAAATCAAATAATTGCCTTAGGGTAATATTTGATTTTTCTAAATCATAAGGATTAGCATTATAGTTTGCAAGTGCAATCATAGCATCTTTTTTTGTAGGATGATAAGAAATGTAACGTCTAATTTGTTTACCATTATCATCAAATCCATCTGTTACTACAATTGCAAATGGATTACGTCTTTTCCCTGAAAGTTTAATAATAGAACCATATCCATTTGGATTTTTCACAATTACAATACCCCCTTTATAGATACTAAAAAAGACCCTAAAGGGGCCTTTTACACTTAGTAGCAATCCTATAAGATTGCTGGAACATCTAATTTTAATGGAAGATGCCAAATACATCTTCGGATAACTAAATTATACCCCTTTTTTATATATTAATCAAATATTTTTGTTTACTATTAAAGATTATAAATTATCTTCTATATAATCATAAAAAGTATCTTCAATCAGTATTTTTATATCAAAGCCTTTTAAAATTAATTCTTCTGCTTTTTTATGTTTGTTACTTTTTCCATCAACTAAAGTTTTGCAGAGGTCATTATTGCCTAAAACTAAAAAATCAATATCTTTTGTAACACTATCTTTTACAATTCCGCCTAAATTTACAACAATTTGACTTGCTTCTTTTCGAAGAAATCTTTCTAATTTTCCTGTAAATACAATTTTTTTATCATATAAGGGGTTTGATGTATCAAAATCAACCACTTGTGATTGTAATGTTTTCAAAAATTCTTTAAAACTATTTTCTTTGTTATAAGTTCGTTTATACTTATAATTTCTATCAAATAATTTTTTAAAATTATCAAAATTTTGGTATTTATCATTTATTTCATTTAAACAATAGTTATAAACATCAATACATAATGAGCAATCAGCTAATGCTCTATGTTTTTGCTTTTCAAAAGAAAGATATTCTGATATAGTTTCTAGTTTGTGATTTGGTAAATTTGGGAATAACTTTCTTGAAAATCTTAACAAATCAATAAAATCATTTTTTAAGTACATATCTTTGTATAATAGAATATTATCATATAAAAAATTTACATCAAAACTAATATTATATCCTAAAAATGGATAATCTTGAATAAAATTAATAAAAGAATCAAGAACTTCATAAATCTTTGGAGAATTAACAACCATTTTATCTGTAATTCCTGTTAAAAAAGAAGACATTCCAATAGGACATTCAGGATTAATTAAAGTTGAAAATATCTCAACTGGTATGCAGTCAATTACTTTTATTGCAGATATTTCTATAATTTTATCAAAATTAGGATTGAATCCGGTAGTTTCAATATCTAAAACTATAAAATCTGTTGGATTTAAAATTAAAGATTTACCTTTATATACTCTTTCTATACTCATTTTCATATCTCCTCAAAATATTATAGAGAAACTCCATAAAATACAACTTTTCCAATAATTTTTGGAACTTCCATTCCGTTTTCCATATCTTCAAATGTATAAATATTATCTTTATGGGAATTGTTTGTACTATGTGGTCTAAAAATTACACAGTCATTTTTTTTAATAAATTCTTTAATACTCCAACAATCTTCAAATGAATACATAACAATATCTCCATTTTGGACATTTTCAAATGGGAGTAATTTTTTTATTAAAATAATACTGCCTTCTGGTATTATTTTATCCATACTATCTCCACGAGATCTTATTGCTACAAGATTGGAGTTGTTGGCGTATTTACCTAGTATATTATTAGAAATACTAGCTTCTTCTATTTCAATATCTGAACATTCAGGAATCAAAGGACTACTACAATTAACACATACATTATCGAAATATGTTAAAGTAGTACAAGGAATATCTTCTAGTTTTTCAGTTATATTTTCTTCTTTAGGATTTAATATAGGTCTTTTAATGTCACTTCTTCCCTTTAAGTAATCTAAATTTACATTAAAATAGTCTGCAATTAATTCAAATGTATCTATGTCGGGTGTTCTTTTTCCATTTTCATACATAGATATAGATGAAGGAGACAGATTCAATTTTAAAGAAAGTTCTTTTTGTTTTAAATTTTGTTCTTCTCTCAATTTTTTTAAAATATCTTTAAATTGCATAAAATCAACTCCTTTACAACATATTATCACAAAACGTGAAATAAATCAATAATTATTAAAAAAATATTTACAAAAAGTGTTGACACAATTTACTAAGTGTGTTATCATATAATTACACAGTTAGTAAATTTAATTAAGAAAGGAGAAAATATGAAAGAGTTTTCTGAAAAACTAAAAATGTTAAGACTAAAAAAGGGATTAACACAAGAAGAATTAGCAAAAGAAATTGGAGTTGGAGTTTCAGCTATTTCAATGTATGAGCAAGGAAATAGAATTCCAAGAGATGAAATAAAAATTAGATTGGCTAAATTTTTTGAAGAATCAGTAGAATATATTTTTTTTGCAAATTAAAAACACATTTAGTAAATTTATTGGCATTTTAAAAAGAAAGGAGAAAGAGATGTTAAAACATTATATTACAAAATATGAAGAAGAAAACAAAAGGTATGCTGAAAGTTGGTTACAGATAAATATTTTTGGAAGATGCTATTGTTTTTGGAGAAAAAGAATTGAGATTTAAAAAAGCCACTGTAAAAGAACAGTAGCTTTAAGGGTTATTTTTTAACCCAACCATTACCAGGTTTTTGAGTTGGAGGCAATCTATCGCCTTGATCTATTTTTACAACTCTTGGGTCTTTAACTTTTCCGCCTTGAGGACCAACTTCGACATAAGTTCCTTTAGGTTTGTTATCAGTACCTGGTTTAATAGGTTTTTTATTAGCCACAATTACACCCCCTTTCTAACTAGATTATAACACAAAGGGGGAGAAACAAAAAGAAAGGAGAAAAAGATGGAAGAAAACAAAAAAATGAAAGAGTATGAATTTGTTGAAGCAAATAAGTGGGCTATAAATTTTTTTAAATATTTAGAAAAAATTAACAATGAATTTCCAGAAGAAATATTAACACCTTATGGTAGAGGAATTGTAAAGGGTATAAATTTGCTTTTTAAAGAACAAGAAAATGAAAAAGAGGAACAATAAGTTCCCTTAAAAAGATTAATAAAAAGCTTTTTGAAAATTTTCACTGTTTTTTTGGTCAATTTCAGAAAGTTTAATATCAAACTGATTAGAAATTTTTTTATAAATTTCAAAAAACTTATCTACAAATTCAGTTTCATTAATTCCTTGAGCAAGATTATTTTGCTGAATGTAGATATTTGTTAGATTAATTAAATCAATATCACTTAGTTTCATAATAACACCCCCCTTCTAACTAGATTATAACACAAAAGGGGAGAAACAAAAAGAAAGGAGAAATACTTATGAAAGAAAATAGAATTTCAATTCAAGAAGCAGCAGAAATGATGGGAGTTACTCTCACATTTTTGAGAGAGGGGATTGCAAGAGGAAAGTTTTCTTTTGGTATTTCAATGACATTGAAAGAGAAAGGAAAGCGAAGAACATTTTATATAAACAAGAAACAATTCTATGAATATTTAGGTCTTAAAGAAGAGGTTGAATATGAACAATAAAGAATCTATTGCAGAAACAAACGAGTTAAAACTTGTAAGAACGAAGATAGGATATAGATTTGTTTATGAGATTTTAACAAAAAGAAAAGATGGCGAAGGATTGTCATGTTTTGTGAGTAGAGATGAAGAAGAGGCAAGAAAAATGTATGAAAAGTTGAAGAGGGAAATGAAGTAAGTTATGAGTAGTGCAGAAGAGTTAAGAGAAGAGCTAAAAGAGTTTCAAAAAACTTTTGATAAACTCACAAAGGAGTTCAACGATATATTTTATAAATTTATAGACTTCTCATATAAAGCAAAGCAACAGATGAATGAAATGCAAAAGAAACTTAATAGATTAGAAGAGATAGAAAGAAAGAGGAAGAGATAATGTCTGAAACAAAAACATTGAAACAGTTAGGTTGGAAGATATACAAGAAGAGACAAAATCAAATAATTTATCAAAAATATAGTAGTGAAAATCTTCTAATAATTAGAAAGAGTGAAAAATATATAGAACTAAAAAATATTCATTCTCTAACTTTTGAAGAGTTCGAAGCAATAAAACTTGCATATAAAGAATTCACTTATGGAGAATTTGTAAAGAAAGAAATAAAGAAAAATAGAAAAGAAATAGAGGAGATGAAAAGAGATGGTAAAAAGTTATGATGATTTTAGTGCTTCAACTAAATTAGAAAGTTTTGTTGATTATAGCAAAATTAAAGAAAGTACAATAAGCAAAATATCAAATTTAACAGAAAAAGAGACTATAGAAGACACAGAAGATATAGAAGATAAAGAAAATGAGATATTTTTCAAAGGTTGTATGTATGGAATGTTAGTTGCATTTGCAATAATGCTTTTTATTATGAATTTTATAAAAGAAATGATCTAATAAAATTTTAAAAAAGTTTAAAAAGGAAGAGGTAGTTATGAATAGTGTAAATTTAATTGGAAGATTAGTTAAAGACCCGGAACTAAGATACATAAGTGGTACAGACAGTGTTTACTGCAGATTCACTCTTGCTGTAGATAAAGGACTATCAAAAGAAAAGAAACAAGAGTTAGAAGCAAAAGGACAGCAAACAGCAGATTTTATAAATATAGTTGTTTGGGGGAAACAAGCAGAAAACTGTCAAAAATATTTACAAAAAGGAAGAAATGTAGCAATTCAAGGAAGATTACAATCAGGAAGTTATACTACACAAGACGGAACAAGAAGATTTGTTACAGAAGTATGTGCAGAAAGAGTACAGTTTATAGACTGGGGAGACGGCAAAGAAAAAGCAGCAGATCCTTTTGATAACTTTGATTTAGGATTTGAAGAGGCAAAGGATGAAGAAATTCCATTTTAGGAGTAGAAATGAAAGAGTTTAACAATAGAGACATTGCTGACAAGTTTGCAGAATACATAACAGGTCAAGAACTTAGAAAGTATCTAGCAGAAAAAGTAAAAAAGTATGTTGGAGAAGATATTACAGTTTTTGATGGAGCAGTTGGAAGCGGTCAGCTAGAACAACATATAAAACCTAAATGGATATATGGAGTAGAAATTCAAAAAAATGCTTGTGATGTTTTTAAAGAAAATTACCCGGATTCAGATATTTCAAATGTAAGTTTCTTTAATTATGAAAGCGACGTTAAAGCAGATTGTATAGTTATGAATTATCCTTTTTCTTTAAAGTTTAAAGAGTTAAGCGAGGAAGAGCAAAAGAATATTCAAAAAGATTTTTCTTTTAAAAAGTCAGGAGTAGTTGATGATATTTTCATTTTAAAATCTTTGAAATATAGTAAGAGATTTGGATTTTATATTTGTTTTCCAGGTATTGCTTATAGAAAGATGGAAAAAGATTTTAGAAATTATTTAAAAAATACAGTTAAAGAATTAAACATTATTGAAAATGCTTTTGAAGATACTTCAATACTCGTTTTATTTTTGATTATTGATAAAGAAAAGACGGATGTTGAAGTCATAAAAGAAATTTATGATTGTAAAACTAAAAGCACCATACACAGTGAACTCTGCAAAGATGTAGAAGATAGGTGGAGAATACCTGTAAAAATTGAAGAAAAAGAAGAGGTTGATATTGAAGCACTTGAAAGAGAGATAGCAATTTCAAAAAAGAGGATAAGAAAGCTAGAAGATGAAATTGATAGATTTATAGAAGAAGAAATAAAATCATTTTTATCCGGGACAAAAAGAGCAGATAAAGATGAAAAACAATTAAGTATTTTTGATTAGGAGTAAAATTATGATAATAATTTCAGAAGATGAAAGGAATATAATCTTTTTAGAAAGAGAAAAAATAAGAAATATAAATATTCATTCTAGTAAGAAAAAAATAATGGCATCATATTTTGATCCAGTAAGTAGAGATATTATTTTAGGAGAATATGATAGTTTTAAAAAATGTGAAAGAGCATTTGGACTATTAATTGTTGCATTAGAAAATCAAAAGGATTTTTTTAGAATGATTAAAAATGATGATAATATTTTAAATACACAATTATTTCAAAATGGTAAATCAAAAAGGACACATTATGAAATGATAGGAAAAACAAAATAAGAAAGGAGAAACAGAATGAACCCAACGGCAGCAAAGAAATTAATGATAGCAGAAAGTAGTGTTTTTTATAATGGTGTTGAATATGATAAAATTCAATCCCTTATTTTCAAAAAAACAGAAAACGGAATTAAAGCATGTGCAGAATTATTAGACAAAAATAAAAATTCATTAACAATAGCTTTTTTGAAAGATATAAAAACAGAAGAAACAGAAGATAAAGAAAAAATTAATATAGATGATTTATATTTTAGTGGATTACAAAGTGAATTTAAAAGAAATTCTTTACTTTGTATAAATAGTCTTGGAATTTCTAATTATAAATTAGCACTAACAGAAATAAGAGCAATAATTAGTGTTATATCAGATTTAGAAGAGGCATTAGAGCAAAAAGTAGGTTCTAAAGATGGAGAGGAAGAAGCAAAATAAAAAAGCACTTTTTCAAGTGCTTTTAAGTGGTATATCTTATCAAACCTTTAAAAGAAATGATAAGATAAAACATTTCTAATCAATGTTATTATACCACAATTTATTGGAAAATGCAAGAAAAAGAGGGGAAAATAATACCTCTTTTGTGAGCTTGTAAGGGGTATTATCTTTTCGACCATAAAACAAAATTTATAGAAAAGAAAAATATAAAAAAATAATGGTGGTATTATGAATAATATTTTAGGATTCAATTTTGTAAGAGAGAAAAAAATATTCTGTGGAGAAAAATATCTTGAAGTAGATATTTATCCTATGACTGTATCAAGAAAAAGAAAAGGGAAGAGATCTAAGAAAGAAAAAGAGAGTCTGCAGAAGCAAAAAAACTTAAATGATAAAAATGCAAAACGAAGATTTGTTCAAATTGCAGAAAGCAATTTTGGAGAGGGAGATTTGATTTTGCACTTAACATATAATGACGATATGCTGCCTAAGTCTTTAGAAGAACTTGAAAGAAATATACAAAACTTTTTAAGAAGATTAAAGAGGTTAAGAAAAAAGTTAGGATTAGAAGACTTAAAGTATTTGCTTGTTACTTCATATACAACAGAAGAGCAAGAAGAATATGTTGAAGAGGTAAGACCTCATCATCATTTAATTGTAAATGGAAACATTTCAAGAGACTTAGTAGAAGATTTATGGAGAGCTAAAAGAGAGAAAGGAGAAAAGAAAGGAAAAAGGTTCGGATATGCAAATGCTCAAAGAGTTCAGTATGATTATGTTGAGGGAATAACAAGAGTTAGTCAATACATAGTTAGAAACCTTACTCAAAAAAGAAAGTGGACTTGTAGTCAAAATTTAACAAGACCGGAAAGCAGAACAAATGATTACAAATACACTAAAAGAAAAGTTGAAAAGATTGTAAGGAGGGGATTAGATAAAAAGTTTTGGGAAAAGCAATATCCTGATTGGGAAATTAGAGACGTAATAAATGGATATGAAGCTGTTTACAATGAAATAACAGGATGGAGTATCTATTTAAAGTTAAGGAGAAAAGAATGAATATAAAGTTAGATAAAGATATTGATTGGAAATGTGATATTAAAGGAAGTTTAAAAGACAAAATAAAATTCAAAAATGGAAAAATAGAACTCGGAGAAAATTGGCAAAAAACAGAAAATAAATACAAAGAATTTTATGAGTACATCAAACAATTGGTTAAGAACGGAAACTTGGAAGAAAAAATTGTTAGAAGAAAATTTGAAGAAATTGAAAAGGAGATAAATTAATGGCAGTAGATGGATCTATGTTAAATAAATATGTTGGGAAGAAAATAAAAATCTTTTTTACAAATGATGAAAGTGCTTTAAAAGGCACACTCACAAAAGATGGTAAAGAATTCATTTTGAAAAATGCACAAGAAAACACTAAATTAACTATATCAAAAATTAGTGCGATAAAAGAAGAGGTTTAAAGATGATAGATGAAAAAAAGAAATTTCAAAGTTTAAAGAATAATGCACAAGGACATTTCTTTGAAAAAGAAATAGAAAGAGCTTGTAATTACTATCGTGAAAAAAACATTGCAAACATACATAAAGTACCAGAACCTTTTAGAGTTTTAAAAAAATTGCCTGGTGGAAAATTTCAAGGTCAATTTTTGAGAAAAGCAGAACCTGATTTCAAAGGTTGCTTTATGAATGGGCAATGTATAGTTTTTGAGTGTAAATATACAAGTCAATCAAAAATTCAAAGAAGTATATTATCAGAAAATCAAAATGCAGAACTTGAAAGAAACCATAACTTAAACTGTATAACTGCTGTTTGCATTTGCTTTGCAGAGGGACTTACAGAAAGATATTTCTTTGTTCCTTTTGAGGTATGGTTGAATATGGGAAAGTACTTTGGAAAGAAGAGTGTAACTGCAGATGATTTAAAAAGTTTTGAAATTTTTTATAAACATAGTATAGGAATTGACTTTTTAAAAAATATAAAAATAAAAATTGAAAAAGGAGAATAAAAATGAAACTAGTATATATAATCACAATACTTTTTATAGCAAGTTTTATAATAGCAGGAATTAATTTATGGGGAATTAGGTGTAAAGATTTAGAATTAGGAAAAGAAACTATTTCAAGAAAAATTTGGGAAAGTAAATTCAATAATTTAGAAAAGGAATTTATAAAAAGGGATTCAGAAAGAAAAGAAGTAATTGAAAATCTACAAAAAGAGAATCGAAGTTTGAGAGAAGAATTATATAAAGCAAAACACTCAAAATATTCACACAGAGTTATTTTTAAAAACGGAATTAATGATGAATATATTGATGAAGAACATTTTGATTATATTGATGCAATAATAGAAGTGAATAAAGATAATAAAAGCTATATAAATATAAATAACAATCTCTTCAAAATTACGGACATTGATTGTGTGATTAAATTAAACAAGGAGTAAGATATGAATAAAGATATATTTGTTGCTGCATTTGAAAAGAAGTTATATCACTATTCACACAAAGAAGAAACATTACAAAATATTAGTGAAAGATTAGAGTATATAGAATCTGAATTAACAAATGTTGGAAGTTCAAATCCAACATCATATAGTAGTGGAAGTTCAGATTATAATGTTGTAGAAAATAAAAGATTGAATTTACTAAGTGAACAAATAGCTCTTTCGCAACAATTAAAAAAAGTTGAATATGAATATTTAGAAATTAAAAAAGGTTTGAGTTATTTAAGCAAAGAAGAATTAGAACTAATAGATTTAAAATATTTTAAAAAGTGGGATGTAGAAAAAATAGAAAAACATAAATTCATTTCAAGAAGTGTGATTTATGATAAACTAAATAAAGCTCTATTAAAAATGACTGAAAGATTAGTTGGAAATAGGAGATGAAGTTCGGACAAAGTCCGTACACTATTAGGGAAAATACATGTTATAATTATATTATAAAATATTGTAAAATATAAATTAGAGATGTGTTCATGAGAACCTCCTTTCATATATTTATAGCAAGAAGAGAGTAATGTTTAGTTATTCTCTTTTTGTTTTATAAAAGTTAAATATATTTTATACCTACCCCCTAAATTTTATAGAAAGGTTGAAATCAAAAAATGAAAATTATCCGACCTGATAAAATGCCAGGACACCGTGCAGCTTATGAAAAGAATAGAAAGAAGATACTATCTACACAAAACATTTGTGGTATTTGTGGGAAGGAAATAGATATGACTTTAAAGACTCCAAATCCATTAGCACCTTGTGTAGATCATATAATTCCAGTTGCAAAAGGTGGACATCCAAGCGACATTAATAACTTACAACTAGCACATTGGCAATGTAACAGGCAAAAAAGTGATAAGTTATTTTTGAATATAGAAAAGAAAAAAACAATAGAAATTGGAAACAGAAATTTACCACAGTCAAATGACTGGATAAACTACAAAGAAAAGTGAGACAAGGGGGGCATACCACCCCCTCTCTCGGCCGCTAGCCATTCACACTGGCGACTGTACAAATTTTCTCACGCGAAAAAAGGAGATTATAATGGAAAATTATAAAGGGATTGACTATTTAAGAAATAAGTTAAATCAACTGAAACAAAGAGTTTCGTTAAGGTATGATTATTACACTATGAAACATAAAATTTCTCAAAAAGGTATAACAATTCCGCCCGAAATTAGACAAAAATATGAATCAACTTTGGGTTGGTGTAGCAAAGCTGTTGATAATTTAGCAGATAGATTAAGTTTTAAAGAATTTGGTGATGACTATTTTGGAATTAATGAAATTTTCAAAATGAATAATCCTGATGTATTCTTTGATAGTGCGATTTTAAGTGCGTTAATTGCTTCCTGTTGCTTTATCTACATTTCACAAGGAGATGATGAAATTCCAAGATTGCAAGTTATCGAAGGAGACCAAGCTACAGGAATTATAGATCCTATTACAAATTTATTGACAGAAGGTTATGCTATTTTAAATAAAGATGATAATGGAAATGCTATTTTAGAAGCTTATTTTATTCCGGGTAGAACGGATTATTATGTAGAAGGTAAATATGCTTATAGCTATCAAAATAAAGCACCTTATGCACTTTTAGTGCCAATTATTTACAGACCGGATGCGAAAAGACCTTTTGGGCATAGCAGAATTACTAGAGCATGTATGTATTATCAAAGTTTTGCAAATAGAACATTTGAAAGAGCGGATATTACGGCAGAATTTTATTCTTTCCCTCAAAAATATGTAGTGGGATTGAGTAATGATGCTGAACCAATGGATAGTTGGAAAGCTACAATTTCAAGTATGTTACAGTTTACAAAAGATGAACAAGGAGACAGCCCAAAGCTAGGGCAATTTACAACACCAAGTATGTCTCCATTTACAGAACAATTAAGAACTGCTGCAGCGGGATTCGCAGGAGAAACAGGACTAACTTTAGATGATTTAGGATTTGTAAGTGATAATCCTAGTTCAAGTGAAGCTATAAAAGCAAGCCATGAAACGTTGAGAATGTATGCAAGAAAAGCTCAGAAGACATTTGGAAGCGGATTTTTAAATGTTGGATATCTAGCTTGTTGTTTAAGAGATGATTTTACATATAGGAGAAATCATTTCTATAATTTGAAACCAAAATGGCAACCAGTATTTGAACCGGATTCTGCAACATTATCAAGCATTGGAGATGGTGCAATAAAGATAAATCAAGCAATACCCGGATTTTTTGATGGCAGAACATTATCTGACTTAACAGGAATTGAAGGGGCAAACAATGAATAATATTTATAATATTGATGAAATTATAGAAAACATAATAAATCATTTTGATGAAGGATGGAAGCAGAGTAAAGAGATAAAAAAAGCTCTTGAAGTTCTTAAAAAAAACAAAGCAACTTTTAAAAATGCAAATGATTTAGCGACAGAAGTTGGAAACATTTTGTCTGATGTTTTTAAAGATACTATAAAATCAGATATGTTATACAACAAAAAAATGTATCAAGAAATGGCGGAAAAGCTTGTAAATTCAAGTTTTAAAAAGGCTCATGAAGTCATTACAGAATATTCAACTAATGTTATGAAAAATTTGAATAAAACATCAAAAATAAGTGGTAAAATAATTACCCCAAATTTTAACCAGGATAGAGCAGATGGAATTATTGCTAGGTTAGTTAGAGATGATTATGATAAAATAAAATGGATATTAGATGAACCTGTAAAAACATTTTGTCAAAGTGTTGTTGATGATACTATAAAAGAAAATGTAAAATATCATGCGGAATTAGGTCTTAGACCTGTAGTAAGAAGAATATCAAGCGGAAAATGTTGCAAGTGGTGTGATAAGATATCAGGAAAATATAATTATCCTGATGTTCCAAAGGATGTTTATAGGAGACATAACCGTTGTAATTGCATTGTTGAATATTTTCCAGGAGACGGAAAGAAACAAGATGTATGGTCGAAAAAAATAACATTTGTAAATAAACCTAAAAAAATAGATAATAATATTAAAATAGAAAAAAGAAGAGACGTTGAAAAACCTTCTTTAAGAATAAATTTGCGATTGTTTTCTGAAAAAGACATCAAAAAACAAACAATATCTCAATTAGAAAAGGGTATAAAGAATTTAGAAAAGCAAGTTGAAGAACATAAAGAAAAAATAAAAAATCCTGAAAAATTTTATTCAGACTGGAATGAGGTTTCAATAGAAATTAAAAGAGGAAGAATAAAACACTGGAAAAAAGAAATATCAAATTTTGAAAAGTCTATTTATGAAAGAAAGAAAGAGATAAGGAGGAAAAATGAAAAATAATGATATAAGTTGGCAATTCAGTGAAGATACTTTGATAAGTATAATTGAAAGAATTGTTCAGAGAAAAACAGAATTAGACAAGGAATTAAATACAAAAACAGATTATAATATAGGTCTTTTAGATGGTTATGCACAATGTATAGATATGATAAAAAATGATTTAGAAGGCAGAGGGTTTAATATTGAAGATTTTGGTATCAAATAATTAAATAGCAAAAATGCAACTGTAAAATCTTTATAGTTGCTTTTTTATTGTTAAAAAAAGGATATAATAGATTGGCTAAGAAAAAAATAGGAAATCAAAAACCCACACAGTCTCTAATTTTATCAACAAAAAATAGCGATTACAAAAAAGCTATTGAACTTTATGAGAGAAGCGGAAGGAAATCTCAAAAATGGCAAAATAACTTATTAAAAGCAATTTTAGCAAAGAACAAAAAAGGTCTTTGGGTTCATACTAAATTTGGTTATTCTGTACCTCGTAGAAATGGAAAAAATGAAATTATAGCAATGAGAGAATTATATGGACTCAATGAAGGGGAACATATAAATCACACTGCTCACAGAACTACAACTTCCCATGCAGCTTGGGAGAGATTACTTAGAATAATATCTCAAGCAGGATTTAAAGAAGATATTGACTATACAAGTTTAAGGGCATCTGGTAGAGAAAGAATTGAATTTTTAAAAACAGGAGGAGTAATTGAATTTAGAACAAGAACTTCGACTGGAGGACTTGGAGAAGGTTTTGACCTTTTAGTAATTGATGAAGCTCAAGAATATACTGATGACCAACAAAGTGCTTTAAAATATGTTGTATCAGACAGCAAAAATCCACAAACAATACTTTGTGGGACACCACCAACTCCCGTTAGTTCCGGAACAGTTTTTACTAATTTAAGAAAAAAAGCTTTAAATGGAGAGACTAAAAACACAGGTTGGGCGGAATGGTCTGTTGAAGAACAGTCTGATCTTTATAATAAAGAATTATGGTATTTAACGAATCCAAGCTTAGGAACAATTCTAACGGAAAGATCTATAGAAGATGAAATTGGAGATGATGAGATTGACTTTAACATACAAAGATTAGGACTTTGGATAAGATATAATCAAAAGTCTGCAATTTCAAAAGTTGATTGGGATAATTTAATTATTAACAAAATTCCTAAATTTAAAGGAAAATTATTTGTAGGAATAAAATATGGAGCGGATGGAACAAATGTTTCAATGAGTATCGCAGTTAAAACCGAAGATGAAAGAATTTTTATAGAAAGCATTGATTGTCAAACAGTTAGAAATGGAAATTTTTGGATAATAAACTTTTTAAAAAATGCAGATATTGCAGATATTGTTGTTGATGGGCAATCAGGTCAGAAGATACTTGCAGATGAAATGAAAGAGTTTAAAATAAAAGCACCAATTTTACCAACGGTTAAAGAAGTAATTGTGGCAAATTCTATGTGGGAACAAGGAATATATCAAAATAGTATTTGTCATAACAATCAACCATCATTAACAAAAGTTGTAACTAATTGCGAAAAAAGATTAATTGGAAGCGGAGGGGGATTTGGATATAAATCACAATTTGAAGATAATGATATTTCTTTGATGGATAGTGCATTATTAGCACATTGGATATGCAGTATATCAAAACCTGCTAAAAAGCAAAAAATAAGATATTAAAATTAAATATTTGATTATTAAAGACACTTTTTAAAGTGTCTTTTTTAATATAAAAATACAGAATCAAACTGGACAAATAGGAGGAAAAAGAATGAGTGAATTTAAAGCAATCACTACACAAGAAGAGTTTGACGAAGCTATAAAAGAAAGACTTGCTAGGCAAAAAGAATCTATTTTAAAGCAGTTTACTGATTATAGCGAAGTTAAAAACAAAAATGTTGATTTAGAAAAAGAATTGACAGAACTTAAGAAAAGTTTAGAAAGTTCAACATCAAGTAAAACAGAACTTGAAAAGCAAATTGAAGAACTGACAGGAAAAGTCAAAGCACATGATTTATCATCTTTAAAAATAAAGTATGCTCTTGAAAACGGCATACCTTATAATTTAGCCGGCAGAATTTCAGGAGATGATGAGGATAGTATAAAGGCAGATGCACAAAGTTTATCAGACTTTTTCAAATCACAAACACCGCCACCACCTTTAAAAAGTACAGAGACAAATACAAAAGGAGAAGATGTGGCATACCAAAATATATTAAAAGGATTAAAAGGAGAATAAAATTATGGCAGTATTATCAAAGGGTACATTGTTTGACCCGGAATTAGTAACAGATTTAATTAACAAAGTAAAAGGCAAATCATCACTTGCAGTTTTATCAAAACAAGTACCAGTATCTTTCAATGGAAATAAAATATTTACTTTCACTCTTGATAAAGATGTAGATGTTGTTGCAGAAAACGGAAAAAAATCAGAAGGTGGAGTATCTGTTGAACCTGTTAAAATTATACCAATTAAAATTGAGTATGGTGCGAGGGTTTCAGATGAATTTATATATGCGGCGGATGAAGAAAAAATCAGTATTTTAAAAGCATTTAATGAAGGCTTTGCGAAGAAGGTTGCTAGAGGTATTGACCTTATGGCTTTTCATGGACTTAATCCACGAACAAAACAAGCTTCAGATGTTATTTCAACAAATCATTTTGATAGTTTAGTTACTCAAACTGTAACATTCGATAAAGCACAAATTGAAGAAAATATTGAAACTGCAGTTGCTATGATTCAAGGAGCAAATGGAGAAGTGTCAGGGGTTGCAATGTCTCCTATTTTTTCACAAGAACTAGCAAAATTAAAAGTTAATGGAGTTAAACAATATCCTGAACTTGCTTGGGGAGCTAATCCGGGAACTATAAATGGATTACCTGCTGATATAAACACAACAATATCAGAAGGAGACCAAGTAAAAGATAGGTCTATTATAGGGGACTTTGCTAATATGTTTAAATGGGGTTATGCAAAAGAAATTCCACTTCAAGTCATAGAATATGGAGATCCTGACAACTCTGGAAAAGACTTAAAAGGATATAATCAAGTTTATTTAAGAGCAGAGGCTTTCATAGGATGGGGAATATTAGATGCAAAATCTTTTGTAAGAATTGTGGAGGCTTAATATGAAATATAAAAATGTTATAACAGGGGCTATCATTGATAGTCCTTGTCTGATTTCTAGCGAAGACTGGGAAAAAGTAATTGAAAATATTGCAAATGAAAGCGAAGAAATAGAAGAAGCAGAAGAAATAGAAGAAACTACAGAAGATACAGAAGAACCCAAAAAAGGAAAAAAATCAAATAAAAAGTAGGTGGCAAAAATGAGTAATTTTGCAACTATTGAAGATGTAATATCACTTTTTAGAGAATTGCAACCAGATGAGGTAAAGAAAGCAGAAGCATTATTACCAATAGTTTCTGATAGTCTAAGATTTGAAGCAAAAAAAGTGAGAAAAGACCTAGATGAATTACAAAAAGATTCTGTTTTTAAAAGTGTATTAAAATCTGTAACAGTTGATATTGTTGCAAGAACATTAATGACTTCTACAAATTCAGAACCAATGATACAGAGTTCTGAAAGTGCATTAGGTTACTCTGTAAGTGGAACTTTTTTAAATCCAGGTGGAGGACTTTTTATTAAAAAAAGTGAACTTTCAAGATTAGGACTAAAAAGGCAAAAAATAGGAGTGATTGAACTTTATGGCAAGAATTAAAGGAATTACAATTACGTTAATTAACAAAATAAAAGTAGGAGAAGATGCATTTGGAAATTCAATTTTTGCAGATAAAGAAATAAAAGTTGATAATGTGCTTATAGGTCAGCCAACTACAGAAGATATAACAAACTCTTTAAGTTTATATGGAAAAAAAATAGAATATACTCTTGCAATCCCAAAGGGAGATGAAAATATTTGGGAAAATCAAGAAGTTATATTTTTTAATAAGAAATATAAAGTTTTTGGGGGAGTTATAGAAGGAATAGAAGAAATGATTCCGTTAAGTTGGCATAAGAAAGTTATGGTGGAACGATATGCTTAAAAATTTTAAGATTAATAGGCAAGGAGTTAGTGAACTTATGAAGTCAACTCCAATGCAATCAGTATTAAGTGAAAAAGCAAAAGCAATTGCTGCAAGGTGTGGTTCCGGATATGAAACAGACATATACATTGGAAAAACAAGAGCAAATGCTTCTGTTGGAGCGAAGACAAAAAAAGCAAAAAGAGACAACTTTAAGAATAACACATTATTAAAAGCGGTTAGATAATATGATTGAAATAGTAATAAGAGAATTTTTAAAAAATAATTTAAAAGTTGACGTTTTTTTAGAACATCAAGAAAATGAGACTGAAAGTTTTGTAATTTTTGAAAAAACTTCAAGTTCAAAAGCTAATCATTTAAAATCAACAACTTTCGCTTTTCAAAGTTATGCAAAAAGTTTATATAAAGCTTGTGAACTAAATGAAAAGTTAAAAGAAGCAGTTGAAAAAATGATAAATTTAGATGATATAGTATCTGTAAAACTGAATAGTGATTATAACTTTACAGATGAAGAAACTAAAAGATACAGATATCAAGCTGTATTTGAAATCAAACATTATTAAAAAAGGAGAAAAAAATGGCAGATACAAAAAACGTAAGTTATGGGAAACCTAAAATAGGTGGAGCAATAAGTGTTGCACCACTTGGAACAGTATTACCAACAGATGCAAAAACTGCACTTAATGAGGCTTTTAAAAATTTAGGTTATATTTCAGAAGATGGGTTAAATAATGAAAATAGTCCAGAATCTGAAAAAATTAAGGCTTGGGGTGGAGAGGTAGTTTTAGCAACTCAAACAGAAAAACCAGATACATTTACTTATAAATTGATTGAGGCACTAAACACAGATGTTTTAAAAGAAATATATGGAGACAAAAATGTAACTGGCACTTTAGAAACAGGAATTACTGTTGAAGCAACAAGTGATCCTGCAGAACCACATGTCATAGTTATAGAAATGATATTAAAAGGTGGAATAATAAAAAGAATTGTAATTCCAAACGGAGTAATTACTGAAATCGGAGAAATAAATTATACTGACGAAGATGCAATAGGTTATGAAGTAACAATTGAAGCACTTCCAACTAATGGAAATAAAACTCATACTGAATATATCGTAAAAGGAGAATAACAATGATTAAGGGAATTACTAAATCTGGTTTTAAATTTGAAATTTCAGACAAAGCTTTAGATGACTTTGAACTATTAGAGTTAATGGTGGATGTGGACTCTAATCCTCTTTTAGTTCCTAAAGTTTTTGAAAAACTTTTAGGAAGAAAACAAAAAGAAAACTTAATAGAATTTTTAAAGAAAAAAGATGGATATGCTTCTACTGAAAAGATGAGTAAAATTTTAGAAGAAATTTTAAAAAGCAATCAAAAAGTAAAAAACTAGTATTCCTTGCTGGAGTTATAAAAGAAAATGAGGATTTAATAATTTGCGATCTTGCTGAAACATATAACATAATAGACTACAAGAAATTGCCACTATCAACAGTGGCAATTTTAGTTTATGGACTTCGCGACAATTCAAGATTAAAAATGAAAATTCTTAATTCAAAAATGGAAATTAAAGACTATTTATTAGCAGGAATTTTCGATAGATTAACTCTTTTAGTGTATGCAAATACAAAAGATGCACAAAAAGGAAGAAATAAACCTAAAATGTTATTAGATACAATTGAAAAATCTAAAGACAATGTAAGTAGTTTTAATTCCAGTGAGGAGTTTGAAAAAGCAAAAGCAAAAATATTAAAAAATATAAAAGAAAAGGAGAGTGATAATAATGAGTGATATTGGTAAAGCCTACGTCCAAATTGTTCCGTCTGCAAAAGGGCTTGAAGGAGCAATTAGTGGACAATTAGACGGAGAAGCTTCTAAAGCTGGACAAAGTGCAGGTTCAAGTATAGTTTCTACGTTGAAAAAAGTCTTTATTGCAGCAGGAATTGGAAAAGCTCTATTATCAACTCTTACAGAAGGTGGAAAACTTCAACAATCTTTGGGAGGTATTGAAACGCTTTTCAAAGATAATGCAGATAGAGTAAAAGGCTATGCAAAAGAAGCTTATAGATCAACTGGATTATCTGCTAATGCTTATATGGAAAATGTAACAGGTTTTTCAGCTAGTCTTTTACAATCTCTAGGTGGAGATACAAAAAAGGCTGCAGAAACTGCAAATATGGCTATGATAGATATGGCAGACAACAGCAACAAGATGGGGACATCAATGGAAGCTATTCAAAATGCTTATCAAGGTTTCGCTAAACAAAATTATACAATGCTCGATAATTTAAAACTTGGTTATGGTGGAACTAAGAAAGAAATGGAAAGACTTCTTAAAGATGCTCAAAAGATAACTGGTGTTAAATATGATATAAATAACTTAAATGATGTTTATTCTGCAATTCATGTAATTCAGGGCGAATTAGACATCACAGGAACAACTGCAAAAGAAGCATCAACAACTCTTACAGGTTCTTTTAATGCTATGAAAGCATCATTCCAAGACGTTTTAGGAGCATTAGCACTTGGAGAGGGACTTGAACCTGCTCTTCAAGGATTGGCAGGAACCGTAAGTACTTTCTTGTTCGGCAATTTAATACCTATGATTGGAAATATTTTAGCACAACTTCCAGGAATGTTAATAACTTTTGTACAAATAGCATTACCACAATTTGTTCAAATGGGAACAGATATGATAAATTCATTAGCAAGTGGTTTTGACTTTGGAATGGATGGTTTTTGGGCTAATTTTAGTGAAATGATAAATGTATTTTTAACAGATTATTTACCACAGTTTTTAGAAACCGGTGTAAGTCTTATAACAGAACTTACAAATGGACTTATAAGTGCTTTGCCAAATGTTATAACCGGAATGGGAGAAATACTTGATACAATGCTTGTGATTTGTTTTGATGCACTTCCAAAGATATTACAAGCAGGGTATGATATAATAAAAAATTTAGCGATGGGAATTTGGAATAACCTTCCGGCTATAACAAAGAGCATAGTAGATGTTCTTGATAAACTTTTAAGAACAATACTTGATAATTTGCCCCAATTTTTAGAAAAAGGGATTGAATTAATTGGAAGAATGGCTATGGGTATTTGGAATAATCTTCCACAGATTATTTCAACTCTAACTAATTTACTAATAGCTTTAATTAGAAAAATAGGAGAATATTTGCCCCAATTTCTACAAAAAGGGGTAGAGTTAATTGGTAAAATGCTTGCGGGGATAATTAGAAAAGCTCCAGAAGTTATTGCAAAAATACCTTCAATAATTTTAGAAATATTATCATCAATAAGAAGTTTTATATCTGAGTTTGTATCTATGGGGGGTCAACTTCTAATGGGTCTTGCGAGAGGTATTGCAGGAGCTGTTAAAAATGTAATATCTTCTGCAATAGATGCTTGTAAAAGTGTTGTAAACAAAGTTAAAAGTTTCTTTGGTATTCACTCTCCATCAAGAGTTTTTGCAGAAATAGGAGAATTTTTAAACTTAGGACTTGCTGAAGGTATAGAAGACAATATTAAACCTGTTCAAAGTGCAATGGAAGAAGTAGCAAAAGAAACTCAAAGAAGTTTCACAAGTGAATTGAATCACAATATAATTAGCACAAACCCACAATCAATGTTTGAAAAAACAAACGGAGAAAATGCTTTAATAACAAATTCAGATAGAGACAATAAAACTCCTATTGAATTAATATTGCATCTAGGAAACAATGTTTTTAAAACTTTTGTTGAAGATATAACAAAAGTTCAAGACGAAAAAATCGAACTTAATTTAGCATATTAGGAGGTAGTATGGGATATAAATTACTTTTTAATAATATAAACTTAGATGATACAATAGCAGACTATACTACAATTGATGTTAAAGGAAGAGGGCTTTTTGTAAGGAATATCAATTCAATATCAATCTCCGGAAGAGACGGAGAATATATAACAGAAAGCAAATATCCTGGAAGAAAAGTAATAGTTGATTTTCTTATAAACTCTAAAAATCATTTAGAATTTTTTAAAACAATGCAAAAGTTAAATAATAGCATAAATTCTGATAAAGATGTTATTTTTAAAGTAACAGATGAAGAGGGATATAGACTAGGTAGAGTTACAGAAGTTACAGATCCTGCACTTAATAAAGGTGTAGGGTCTTTTACTATATTCTGTCAGAACCCTTTTGTTTTTGGCGATAAATTAACAGTAGATAAGACAATAAAATCAAAATACAGTCTTGATGTTAAAATAGAAAACATAACTGCAAAAATAACAAATGGAACAAATAAAGTTATTTTAAGAAATGAAACTAAAGGAACAAAAATTATTCTAAATGGGAATTTTACTAAGGATGATATTTTAGAAATATCAAAAGAAAAAATTTTTTTGAATAAAAAAGATATTAAATCATATTTAGACTTTGTAGAAAGTGATTATCACGATTTTAAACTTTTTGATAATAATGTTGTAACAATAACAAATGCAACTAACTTAAAAATAGAGTACAGGGAAAGGTGGTATTAATGAAATCAGGAATATTTTTATTTAACAATAAACAAGAATTAATAGACACTATTTCTCCGGAAGACTTAACAGAAAACATCCAAGAAATTGAATTAAATGGACTTATAACAGCTACTGCAATTACAAAATATAATAAGGAAATTGAAAAAGCAGAATATTTTGGAGTTAAAGAATTAAATAATTTTTGGCTTTATAAAATCAGAAAAAATATTAAAGAAAATGGAATGATAACTCTACAAGGTATTCATATAATATTTGATGACCTAAAAGGTCAAGTCTTAAGAGATATAAGACCTACAAAGGTTACTGCTGCAGAGGCATTTAATAAAATTTTAGAAAATAGCACTTGGAAGGTTGGAGTTAGTAAAGCAACAACAACTTCAAGTGCTAATTTTTATTATAAATCTGTACTATCTTCTTTTTTAGAAGCATTAAAAAAATGGGATTGTGAATTTATACCGCATATAGAATTTAAAGATGGAAAAATCCTTTCAAAGACTATAAATCTATATGACAAAATATCAAATGACAACGGAAAATGGTTTGAATATGGAGATGAACTTTTAACAGTTGTTGCTGAAACTGATAAGGACATTTATACAGCTTATATTGGACTTGGCAAAGGGGAGCAGACCGAAAAAGGTTATGGAAGAAAAATAAAGTTTGATGGTGTCATTTGGGAAAAATCAAAAGGAAAACCGGTTGATAAACCGATCGGACAGGATTTTGTCGAAATAAAAGAAGCTACTAAACTTTGGGGCTATCCTGATGGAACACCAAAAGTAGGGATTGTAGAATTTTCTGATGTAGAAGATAGAGAAGAACTTTTAAATAAAACTTATCTATATGCAAAAGAAAACTGCAGACCTAAATTACAGCTAAAATCAACAGTTATATCTCAAGGACTAGTTGAAATTGGGGAAACTTGTACAATTATTAGAAATGATCTAAATATTAGATATAAAACAAGAATATTTAAAATCAAAAAGAATTTTTTAAACTCGGATTTGATAAGTTTTGAGTTTGGAGATAAGGTTGTTTTATCTGCATCTGATAGAATAAAAAATGATAACGAAAAAGAAGAAAAAAAACAACAAGAATTAGAAAGTAGAATGGAAAGCTTTCTAAAAAATATTACAAATTTCTATTTCAATGAAGATGGATATAACTATGAACTAAAAGCAAATAATGAATATAAATTACCTGCAGGTTACTATTCATTTGATAAACCCATAGAAAACAGTCCTACAAAGGTTGTATATATGGGAGCTGGAAAAATCCTAATTGCAGACAGTAAAAACCCTAATGGCGAGTGGAAATGGCGAACAGCTATAACTCCAAAAGGAATAGCTGGAGAAGAAATAGTTGCAAATTCTATAACGGCAAATAAACTCTCTGCTGATGTTGGGCAGAGTTTAGACTTAAGTTCAAATGAGAGTATAAATAATATTGTAAAAAAATCAGTAACAAGCGAAATGTCAAAAGTAAAGGTTGGGGCAAGAAACTTGCTACCAAACAGCTACTTTTTTGACAAATCAAAATGGCATACTTTCGGAGCAAAAAGTATAGAGTACAATAAACTAAATGATATTGAAGAGTGGGGCGACTGCGAAAGTATAAAATTTGTTGAAAGAAATACAGATGTAAATAGTAACATACTAGCTTTTTATCTTTTTGACAATTTAAAATTACAAAACAAAGACTATGTTTTTAGTTTCGATTGCATAAACTTTTCAGATTTTGATTTAAAATTCTTTTTAAATGAATATACTGCAGAAGTAAAAGAAACAGTAAAAAGTAAAGAGCAAAAAAGAGTTGTTTTAAAAGCAAAAGATGTAAAAAAACTTCTAGTTGAAGTTTTAGAAAATAATCAAGAACCTGTATTTTCAATTAAAAAACTCAAAATTGAAGAGGGAACAATTGCAACAACATGGGTTCCTGCTCTTGAAGATACAGAAAAGGAAAATGAAAAATTAAAACAAGAAATTTTAAATCTAACTACTACTAACTCAGAATTAGCAAAGCAACTTAATAATTTAGAACTTAACAACTTACAATTAAAAGAATTCATAAAGTCAAGCATAAAGCAAACTAAAGAGTCTATAACTTTTGATTTTGAAAAGTTTAAACAACTTTATCAGAATGACAAAAGTGTTTTCGAAGGAAAGTTTGATGATATATCAAGCTATATCCGTTTTGACATCGACGGAATGGAAATGGGGAAAAAAGATGGAGAATTTAAAATGAGATTATCCTCTAAAAAACAATCTTTCTTTATGAAAGAAAAAGAAGTTGCATATTTTTCAAACGAAGAGTTGTATATAACAGATGCAAGAATTTTAAGAAGTATAAGAATAGGGAATTTCGCTTTTGTGCCTCGTGAAAACGGAAATCTTTCTTTTAGAAAGGTGGTGGAGTAGTATATGGCACTTTCAGGAAGTTTTTCAGGAAGTTATAGAGGATACACCCTTAGAACTGAATGGGAAGCTACACAAAACATTAACGAGAATTATAGTGACTTAGATATAACTCTATATTTAATTTGTGATAGTGGATATAATCTATATATAGGTCAAAGAACACATACTGTAAATATTGCTGGTACTGACTACAGTATTACGTCGCCAAGCATAAGTACAAGTGGTGGAAGTTCAATCACTCTTGGTAGCATAAGTAAAAGATTATATCATAATAATGACGGTACTTTAGATGTATGGCTGTCAAGTTATTGCGACTTGAAAGCTAGGATAAGAGGAACTTATGTGAGTGGTTTTAGTGGTGGCTCTGATACGATAGAACTTGACAAGATACCAAGAATGTCAACAGTAAGCGATAACATGATAGGTTCAAGATATTTAAACACACTACATATAATTCATATTGATAAACAATTATCGGGGAATGTAACCCATACTGTATGGTATGTAATTCGCGGAGATAAAGGAAGCAGTGGTTGGTACTATATTGCACAAAATACAAGTAACTTAGACTTAACTTTTGTACCTACTGACAAGCATATAGACTTACAACCAAATTCTTCAATAATTTTTATGGATATCGGGATTAATACTTTTAAAGACGGAGTTCAAATTGGTGAGACAACTTATAATGTAGGTTGGAAAATGAAAGTTCCGGATGAATTTTCTCCAACAATAGATTCAATAGATATTTTAGAAGTTAATCCAAAAATTAAAGCATTAGGAGTGTATGTTCAAAATCATAGCAAGCTCAAAGTCAATACTAAAACTACAAGCAAAGAGGGTGCTACTATAAAAAGTATTATAGTAACAGTTGATAAAAATTCTTATAGTGGCAGTAATATAACAACAAAAGAAATCACACAAAGTGGAAATATCGAAATAGATATTAAAGTTACTGATAGCAGAGGGAAGACTGCAAGTGAAAAAAGAACAATAAAAGTTGAACCCTATGATCCACCAAAAATTTTAAATTTTTCAGCAGATAGAACAGAAGCTGATGAAAAAGTTGTAAAGCTGATTTATAACTTCAAAATGTCAACAATTGCAAACAAAAACCCTTGCAATTGGAAAATAGATAGAAGACCACGTGGTTCTTCAACTTGGACAAATGTTATATCAGGAAATGAAAAAAATTTGAATTCAAACACATTAACTTATAATGTTTCAACAGATAGAGAATATGAATTTAGGTTAAGTATATCTGATTTTAATAGTTCAAATGAAAGTATAGCTTACGTATATACTATTTTTGTAATTTTAGATTTTCACGAATCAGGAACGGGTATCGCGGTCGGGAAAAGTTCTACAAAACCTAATTTTTTTGAAAATGATATAAAAATGGGATTCAATAAAGGAATAGAATTAGAAGGTTGTACTAAATTACATCTTTTTAACGAGACTAAACCTTATGATCATGAAAACGAATTGGAATATTTCAAAGATCCTTTCGGAATAGTACACCTACAAGGAATCGCAAAAGGGACAACTTCTGAATGGTTTGCAAGAATTACAAGAGAAGATTGCAAACCAAAGGCGGACGAAATAAGATCTGTACCGTGTACAGGTTTTAAAAGTGCAACTTTAAGAATAAGAAAAGATGGAAACATTTTAATTGAAAATCGTTCAGAAATAGAAACCAATTGGATTTCAATTGGTGGAATAAGTTTTAAAGCGAAGGAGTAAAATTATGAAATTAAAAGAGATAGAAAACAAATATGCAAAAATCGAAGTTGAAATTTTAAAAAAAGAAAAAGAAAGAGATAATTTAAGTATTGAGGTCGCAACACTTGAAGCACAAGTAAAAGTCAAAAACTCTAAATTTTTTGATTTAGATGAAGAAATTGCAGATTTAAGAGAAGAAAAAAGAAAGCTAGAAGTAGCAAGAGAAATTATACTAACACCCGCACAGCTTGACAATGCAAGTGAAACGGAAGAAGAAAAGCAAAAACAATACGATAGCTTTAAAGCTAATCATAAGTACATCAAAGGCGACAGGTTCAAAGAAAGTAACAGACTTTACGAAGTAGTTTACGACCACACATCAGATGAAAAGTTTAACAAGTTAGCTACAAACAAATATCAATTAATTGATGAAGATGGAAAACCAATCTTTAATTACTCTGTTTTAAAAACTTATAACAAATTTGAAAAATGTTTAAGTGATGACCATATTTACTCATCAAAAATTAATAAAAACGGAACTAGTCCAATTACTAATCCCGAAAATTGGATTAAAGTCGACTAATTATTCTTAAAAATAATTAAGAAAGGAGTGATAAAATTGTGGATTTGAAAACAGTATCAGTTAGCTTAAATTTGAATGTTATATCAATTTGTTTAAGCATAATTTGCAGCGGAATTGTAATAGCAAAAACTATAGCAAGACCTTTGAAAAAGCTATTAAAACTACAAGAAAAACAAACAAATGCAATACGCTGCTTGCTGCGAAAAGAAATTTTTGAAATTGTAAATAGAGCAGATGAACGTACTTTTATTTTTCAAGATGAAGTAGTTCAACTTCGAAAACTATTTATCAACTATAAAGAACTTGAAGGCAATGGGATAGTTGATAAAATGGTAGAAAGAACATTAGCATTGCCAACAAAAAACAGATAAAGAAAAAGGAGAGAAACATTATGAAAAAGAAATTTGATTTTAAAAGATGGATTAAGGCTGCAGGTATGAGAGCAATTAAAACTATGGCACAAACAGGAGCTGCACTAATTGGAACATCTACATTAATATCTGAAGTAAATGTGAAAGCAGTTATAAGTGCAGCAATTCTTGCAGGTATTCTTAGTTTGTTAACAAGCACTGTAGGTCTTCCTGAACTTTCAGAAGAAGAATAAATAATTAATTAGAGGGAGCATAATTGCTCCCTTTTAAAATTTTAAAAGGAGAAAAATTATGAAAATAGAAAGACTTATAGTTCCTGATAGTGTATCAAACAAAGTGAGCTTTGGAAGAGGTAATCCTAAAAATTATTTGACTATACACCAAACCGGAAACACTTCTGCTGGTGCAAATGCTATGGCACATCATAGGCTACAAGCTAGGTCAGGAGTTGGTTATGGGTGGCATTGGCAAGTTGATGATGAAATGGCAATTCAAACCCACGACCACGATTTTAAAATCTGGCATGCGGGAGACGGCAGAGGTAAAGGTAACACCGAAAGTATATCAATAGAAATTTGTGTAAATAGCGACGGAGACTATAACCAGTCGGTCGAAAACGGAGCAAAACTTGCTGCATTTTTGTTGAAAGAAGAAAATATAGATATTAGCAGAATGGTACAGCATAATCATTGGTCAGGTAAAGATTGCCCTCATGAAATAAGAATGGGCAAAGATGGTATTACTTGGTCGGTTTTTGTTGAAATGGTAAAAAAATACTTAAATGAAAATGAAAAACAAGGAGATGATGAAGAAGTGGAAGATGTTTCAATCAGAAAAGTTGTATTAAATGATAGGGCAATAGACAATTTACCGAATTTTTGTGCAGATAGAAATAACGTTGGAAATACTGTAAATTATATAGGCTTTGTAGTAACTTTAACCAAAAAATGGAATGATTACTATTACAGTCAATATCTCAATGGTTGGGTTCACGAAAGTGCATTTGAAGATATTATCGAATGTAATTTCAAAGCCGTTGTTAAAAATAAAGGATATTCTGTAGATAATCTTGCATGGACAAAAAGAGAAAATAAGTGGTATAAACATATTACAAGTAGTGATGAATTTTTAGGAAAAGAGTTTACTATTACAGCAAGAACACAAGAAGAGGGTGGCTACTATTATATTCATGAACTTGCAAAGTGGGTTGACAACAGAGCTTTTGAGTAAAGTAAAAGGGAGCAATTGAGCTCCCTTATTTTTTATTGTTAAAAAATTTTATTAAACTTTGTAACATTTCTTCGGTTATTGTGATATATAAACATTTAATTCCATCTTGATACTCCTCATTTGAAAAAATGTCCTTATCTGTACCATTTTCACATATAAAGTTCTCAATTTGTTCTTTTTCTTCTTCAGTAATTTCATCCCAATTAATACTAAAATCATATCTATCATCTTCAGTTAAATTACCTAAACGTCCATATTCCACATTTTTTAAAATACTTATTACATTATTCATATTTAAAAATTCCTTTCTTGTTTTGATTATATTTTCTAATTCTTCTAATTCTTTAATATTTGCAAGTTCATTTATGAATCTTTTACAAGATGACTTTGCAACTATTACTTTTCTTCTTTGTTTAGCTTGAAAATTATTTTCTAAGTATCTTTTGTCTGCTGCAAGTTGTTGTTCAATGTTTTTATATCCTTTTCTTTTCACAAAATCACTCCTTGACTTTAAATTTGTTCCTTGATATAATTAATTATAGAGAAGAGGGGGAACAAGTCCCTCATTCTCGGTTCATTTAGAAGATTTGTGGGTTGTTAGTTCATCAAGTCTTCTATTTTTTTAATCATTTCTTCTTTAGTTTCAGAATTTTTGATTATTTCGATTATCATTTTTAGTACAATTTTAAATTGCTCATTAGTCATTCCTTCCATGTTTTTCTCCTTTCTCTTGTCCTGATTTTTTATTTTTTTCACCATCCTTTCTTAACTGTATTAATTATAACATAGGTTTAAACTTTTGTCAACACTTTTTTAAAGTTTTTTTAATTGTTTCTTGACTTTTTAAAATTATTTCAATATATCCAAGTAGATTACATATAACATACAGATATATTTAAAATAGTAAAAAATGCATATTATAACATTCTCAAAGAGATA
>NZ_JAYKBM010000011.1:0-24192 GCF_035282565.1 Parvimonas sp. D9
TCCAAGTAGATTACATATAACATACAGATATATTTAAAATAGTAAAAAATGCATATTATAACATTCTCAAAGAGATAGTAAATATGAATTTAAAACGTTGGATTTTTCCAACGTTTTTTTATTGTGAAACAACAAGGTTCTCGGGAACCCACCGATGCGAAGCATCGTGGAAGGGTGGGGGTCTTATTGCTTAAATTATTTTAAAAAGCTAAAAAATGTATAAAAACTTATTAATAGCATACAAGTAGCATACAGATAGCATACAAAATTATAATAAAAAATAGAGTGATAATTCACTCTATCAAGAAAAATATTATTCAAACAATTAAATCTTTGATTTTTTATAATCTAGAAATTTCTAATTATCATACTTTAACTTTGTTAAAAATCTTCTACTAAAGAATAGCTTTGTTCTGTTAAATCTAGATGCTCTCAATTAATTCATTATTTTTAAATGTAATAAATTTTAATTAACGATTTATATTTCATAAATTAAAAAATTAAAGAATTTTTTCTAATATAGGATTAACAAAATAAGTTCTATTTCTTATTACATCATCACAACTTAATATACCTAAATCTATTAGTTGTTGAGTTAATGTATATGCTCGATCTTTGCTCATATTTAAATTTCTTACTAATTGAGAAATTTTAAAAATTGGAGATTTGAACATGAAATCTATCATTGGAATAAGAAATTGAGAAGTTATTTCCTTTGATGTTATATTTTTTATATTAGAATAAATTTCCATTAGTTCTTTTGCTTTTTCGGTATTCTTTTCAGATTGTTCTATTATACCTATTAAAAAATATTCTATCCAAGATTTATAATCATTGTTCTTGGATATATTTGATAAGTTTTTTATATACAAATTTTTATCTGATTCAAAGTATTGGCTCATATAAAATGTAGGTAGAATAAGAACTTCTCTATAGTATAAAAATAATGGAATCAATAACCTACCAATTCTACCATTACCATCTTGAAATGGATGAATCATTTCAAACTGCGCATGAATTAGCGCTGTTTGAACTAAAACATCAATTCTTTCATCATGAATATAAGTTTCTAAATTATACATATATTCAGGTGTTAATTCTGGAGATAGAGGAGTAAAATCTATTTTATGTTTTGAACCAATATAATTTTGAAATTTTTTAAATTCTCCCGGATTTTTAGATGAACCGCGTACATTATTTAATAATATTTTATGAATATTTTTTATAAGATTTGAAGTTAATGGAAGTTTTCCATTCTTTTCTAAATCGCTAATGGTTGACATTTTTTCTAATGCATAATATAAAGCTTCTCTATAGTTAATTACTTCGTGCATCTCGTCTTTTTCTATATTTACACTCAGACCGGCATCAAAGTTTAAAATATCTTCTAAAGTAGCATGCGTACCTTCCATTTTAGAAGACAAAGATGCTTCTTGAGCGATTAATGGAGAAATTAATAAATTTGGGTTAGGAGAATTATATAATAAGCCATTATACATTCCTATACTTCTATTAGCTTTGGATATTAATTTTATAATATTTTCATCAATTAATATTTCTGTTATATTAATTGGAAGTTTTTCTGGGATAAATGGATTTGGCAAATTTTTTAATTCCATGAACAACTCCTTTAGTACGGTTTTTGTGATAATACCGTACTTAATTTATTTTTAGTACGGTTTTTGCGATAATACCGTACTTAATTTACTGTTAGTATGCTATTCTTAAAAATACCATGCTAACAAAGACTTTATTTTTACTTTAAAACATCTAAATTAAATTAATTTAGGTGTTTTATATCTTTAGTTTATTATAGCACACTTCGATAAGAATTACAAAAAAAGTATATTAAAAAAGGGTATAAAAATATTAGTATATTTTAGTATAAAGGAGGAATTATGTTTAAATTATTTAAAGCATTTTTTATTATGTTAAGGGCACATATTAAGCAAAAAGACAAAGCAGGGAAATGTTATATTTTTCATCCGATAAATGTTGCATTGGGAGTTAATGGAGTTAGAGCAAAAACTGTAGCTTTATTACATGATGTACTTGAAGATAGTGAATTGTATAGCATTAAAGATTTCAATTTTTTAGATAAAGAACAAATGGACGCCATTTTACTTTTAACACATAATACTGATGAGGAGTATTTTGACTATATAAATAGAGTAAAGACCAATAAAATAGCTTTGGCTGTAAAATTGTCAGATTTAAGGCATAATTCAAACTTAAAAAGATTAAAAACAATAACAGAAAAAGATATTAACAGAAGAAATAAATATTTAAAGGCAATGGAAATTTTAGAAAATTAAAAGCAATTATAAAGTCAATTTATAGTTGCTTTTGTATTGTCGTCAATTTTGGTTATAAGACTGTTTATTAATTATAATAAAAGTTTTTTAAAATGTAGAATATTTATAAATTATAAATAATTTTTGAAGCTAATTTGACTATTAACGTCTAGCTCTTAAACAAAGGGATTTCTCTTACATGTCATTTCGACTGTAGCGAAGCGAAATGAATCTAGCCCTAACTTTGTTTACTTGTAAACAAAAGTAGGTCTGACGCAAAGATTGTTCAAATCTTTGATTTGAGCACAATCGACTGTGAAAATCTCAACTATTGCTTGTTCACAAGCAATAGTATTTCTGAAAGAAATAAAATAAATTTAATGATATATCTACGATACATTTACTTTTGCTAAAGCAAAAGTATGAGATCTCTCCATTCCACTACGTTCCAGTCGAGATGACGTGTTGGGAGCATTTCTTTGCATAATTCTATGACGTGAATTATTCACTATGAAATAATAAAGTTATTAATTTTTTATTAAGAAGTAAGTTTAAAGAATTGTATATTAATTTGGGTATATGAATATGAAGCAGTTGTAAACTATAACAATAAATTGTTATTTAATAAATAACTAACAAAAAATGAACAAAATGTTAAACATTTTGTTTTTTTTGTGTTATAATTAATATAGTTTTACGCCTGATGGTAAAACTATATTAATTTCATCATAATCTTCATTAAAAAATAATTAAAAAGAAGATTATGATATAATTAATAGAATAGTGAAGAAAACTTTTTGTAAAGACTATTAATTTCACCATAATTACCACAAGGAATAATCAAAAAGGAATTATGGTATAATTGTCTTTGCCACAAGGCGTAAAGACATATTTATTGCATCATAATTACTATAAAGAATAATTAAAAAGAAGATTATGATATATCATACTTTTCAGTTAGGATAGAAAGTTTAGAGAAAAGTATGATGAAATAGGTTTTAAAATTATATATTTTTAAAAAACTAATTTTAATTAAAGGTATTAATTTTTTTTGTTCATTTTTAATAAATATTTAATAAAAATAAATTAACTTTATTTTCAAAAGATAAAAATTGATTAAATATAGGAGGGTTCTAATGAGTTATAAGATTTACAAAGACTCTATTGGAGAAATAAAGGTAGAAAGTGATAAGCTTTGGGGAGCGACTACACAGAGAAGTTTTGAAAATTTTAAAATTGGAAATTACAAGATGCCGACTGAAGTTATAAGAGCGATGGCTACTGTTAAGTACGCTTGTGCTATGGCTAATTACGAGCTTGGCGATTTAAACAAAGAAAAATTTTCTGCAATAGAAAATGCTGTTGAAGAAATTTTTAGTGGAAAGCTTGATGAGCATTTTCCACTTGTAGTTTTCCAAACAGGAAGCGGTACTCAAACTAATATGAATTTGAATGAAGTGATTGCAAATTATGCAAATCAAAAGGCGGGTAAAACTTTAATTCACCCAAATGATGATGTAAACAAATCTCAAAGTTCAAATGATACTTTTCCAACAGCTTTACATATAGCTTGTTTAGATGTTATTGACAGAAAGCTTATTCCGTCAATGAAAACTTTAATTTCATCTTTTAAGACTTTTGAAGATGCTAATAGTGATGTTATAAAGATTGGTAGAACACATCTACAAGATGCTGTTCCTATTAAGATTTCTCAAGAGTTTAGCGGTTATAGAAATTCTATTGAAAAATGTCTGGAATATATTGAATTTACTAGAAAAGGGCTTTTAGAAATTTCACTTGGAGCAACTGCAGTTGGTACAGGAATTAATACTAAAGAAAACTTTAAAAATATTGTTGCAAAATATGTTTCAAAAATTACAGGCAAGGACTTCAAACCTGCTGAAAATTTCTTCCATTCATTGACAATGAAAGATGCTGTTGTAGTTTCTCATGGAGCTATTAAGGCACTTGCAATGGATTTAATCAAGATTGGAAATGATATAAGATTTTTAGCTTGCGGACCACGTTGCGGTTTTTCAGAAATTGAAATTCCTGCAAATGAACCCGGAAGTTCAATTATGCCGGGTAAGGTAAATCCTACTCAAATAGAAGCTTTGACAATGGTTTGTGCAAGAGTTTTAGGAAATGATACTACAATAAGTTTTTGTGCATCTCAAGGAAATTTTGAGCTTAATGTATATATGCCTATTATTATTCACAGTTTTGTTGAATCTGTAAATTTACTTTCAGATGCTATGGAATCTTTTGTGAAAAACTGTGTAAGGGGAATAAAAGTAAATAAAGAAGTTGTAAATAAATATTTGAATGAATCTTTAATGCTCGTAACTTCACTTAATCCATATATCGGATATGATAAGGCGAGTCAATGTGCAAAATATGCTTTTAAGGAAAATACGACATTGAAAGAGGCGGTTTTACATTTCGGTTATTTAACAGAGTCAGAATTTGATGAAATTGTTGACCCTAAAAAAATGGTTTAAATTATATTTTATATAAAGGAGAGTAAAAAAATATTATGGAAGTAAAACAAGGATACAGAGTCGAACACGATTGTGTCGGAGAAAGTTTAATTCCGGAGAATGTTTATTATGGAATTCACACTCAAAGAGCAACAGAAAATTTCAAGATTACAAGAAGAAGAACAAATCCTGAAATGATTAAATCAGTTGCTGAAATTAAGAAGGCTTGTGCTATTACGAACTTTGAAGCCGGAGTTTTGAGCGAAAAGAAAAAAGATGCAATAGTTTATGCTTGTGATGAAATTATCTGGGGAAGATATTTAGATCAATTCATTGTTGACCCAATTCAAGGGGGAGCAGGAACAAGTCATAATATGAATGCAAATGAAGTAATTGCAAATATTGCTATTGAACATTTAGGCGGAAAACTTGGAGATTATTCAATTATTCATCCTAATGATGATGTAAATATGGGACAATCTACAAATGACGTTTATCCAACAAGCGGTAAAATTGCTCTTATCAGACTTTTAGGGGAAACTATTGAAAGTTTAAAAGAATTGGAAAGTGCTTTAATTTCAAAAGCTGAAGAGTTTGATGATGTTATAAAAATGGGAAGAACTCAAATGCAAGATGCTATTCCTATCAGACTTGGACAAGAATTTAGAGCTTATTCAACAGTTATTTCCAGAAATATTAGATTATTCAAAACTGCATGTACAGTTTTAAAAACTGTAAACATGGGAGCAACTGCAATAGGAACAGGACTTAATGCCGATGTAAGCTATATGGATAAGATTGTAAAAAATCTTGCACAAGTTACAGATTTGGAACTAGTACAAGCAGAAGACTTGATTGACGGAACACAAAATATTGACGTTTTCGTTCACGTTTCTGGTCTTGTAAAGAGTTGTGCAATCAGTATGTCTAAAATAGCTAATGACTTAAGACTTATGTCTTCAGGTCCAACTTGCGGTTTTGCAGAAATCAATTTACCTGCAAGACAAGCCGGAAGTTCAATTATGCCGGGAAAAGTAAATCCTGTAATTCCTGAAGTTGTATCTCAAGTTGCTTTTAACTGTGTAGGTAATGACGTTGCCGTTACAATGGCTGCAGAAGCGGGACAACTTGAACTTAATGCTTTTGAACCGGTTATTTTCTACAACTTATTTGAATCAGTTGAAACAATTGGTAGAGCAGCAAGTACATTTGTTCATAACTGTATCTTAGGCATTACTGCAAATGCAGAAAGAACTAAAAATATGGTTCACAATAGCTATGGAATCGTAACTGCTTTCGCTCCACATATCGGATATGAAAAATCAGTTGAAGTAATTCATAAAGCTATTGAAAAGAATTTACCTGTAAAAGCAGTTTTAATTTCAGAAAAAATTATGACTGAAGAAGAAATTGACAATATCTTAGATGTATTCTCAATGACTACACCGGGAATCGCAAAGAAAAACTAAAAAATAAAGTTCAGTAACTAAGGTTGGGGAGTAAAAATCCTCAACCTTTTAATTTGAATGTTTTTATTAAATTATTTGACTATAGTCTAATTATTATATTACTTATTCTCTTTTTCTCCGTTAAAAAAGCGTCAACAATTGCTCGTTGATACTTTGTCATCAGTCTGGGATGTATCTACGATACATTTACTTTTGCTAAAGCAAAAGTATGAGATTCCCACAGTCGATTGTACTCAAATCAAAGATTTGAACAATCTTTGCGTCAGACCTACTATTGCTTGTAAACAAGCAAAGTTAGGGCTAGATTCATTCCACTACGTTCCAGTCGAGATGACGTGTTGGGGGCGTTTCTTTGCATAGTTCTATGACGTGAATTATTTCGTTTTTTATATAATTTTAATTTATTTCGTAAGTTTATCTTCAATTAACGTTTAGCTCTTAAACGAAGAATTTTCCTTTTACGTCATCTCGAGCGTAGTCGAGAGATCTCATAAAGCTCTATGCTAATAAATAAATTTTTCATAGTTGACAAACTTATAGTAAAGACTTAAGAATTGTTTATCTAAGACCTTATTTTACTTATATACAAAGTCATAACATTTTTATAATAGATGTATCTGCGATACATTTACTTTTGCTAAAGCAAAAGTATGAGATCTCTCCATTCCACTACGTTCCAGTCGAGATGACGTGTTGGGGGCGTTTCTTTGCATAGTTCTATGACGTGAATTATTTCGTTTTTTATATAATTTTAATTTATTTCGTAAGTTTATCTTCAATTAACGTTTAGCTCTTAAACGAAGAATTTTCCTTTTTACGTCATCTCGAGCGTAGTCAATTTAGCCCTAACTTTGTTTACTTGTAAACAAAAGTAGGTCTGACGGGGTAATTGTATCTTTAGATACAATTGCTCTGGAGATCTCATAAAGCTCTATGATAATGAATTTACTACTCATGGTTGATATGTTTAAGATAAAAACTTGAATAGTATAGATTAGAACTTCTTTTATTTGTGTATAAAATCGCGAGATTAATATAACTTATATCTATGATATATAAGTTATGTAAGATTTACTTTTGTTTGCCTATAAACAAAAGTAAACCTTACGAAGTAATTGTATTACTATCGAATAACATAGGTGGCAAAAAGTTTAATTTTATGTTAAAATGTTTTTGATTGCATTGAATATTATATAACAATTATTTGGGGGTAATATGAGTTATATGATTTATGCTATTGTTATAGCTGTTTTTATAATTAGATTATTTTTTCTCAAGATTTCAATTAAAAACGAGAAAAAAATACTAAAAGACGGTGGGAGAGAATATGGAGTAGAAAATTCTAAAAGAATTACTATCTTACATATATTATTTTATTTATTTTGTCTTATCGAGGCGATTATTAGAAAACCAAAATTTGATAAAATCAGTTTTATTGGTTTGCTTCTGATAATCTTTTCAATCTTTATGCTTTACACAGTTACAAGATTGTTAAAAGATATTTGGACAGTTAAACTTATGATTTTAAATGACCATAAGTTTGTAAATCACTGGTTGTTTGTAAATGTAAAACATCCTAATTATTTTTTAAATATTTTACCCGAATTGACAGGGCTTGCATTGCTTTGTCACGCTTTATATACGGCTTTAGTAATTTCTCCTCTATACATTTTTGTGATGTATGTTAGAATAAAAGAAGAGGAAAAATTACTAAAAGAAATTATAATTCCGAACGGGTTAAGAGAAAACTAAAAAAATATAATATTCAGTGCAATTTAAAGGGCATTTCAAACGAAATGCCCTTTGTGTTTACTTTGTGAGTGATATTTTTAATATTTAGTTAAATTTTATATTTTTTTTATTTCTTATTGTGATTTGACCGGTTTTTACTAGATTAATTAAATTATTTTTTCTTGGATACTTCATAATATAGAATTAATACTGTAATTAACATTGAAAGATATATTGCACTTCCGTGATACGCCTCATTCAAATAATGTGAAAGAATATCTAACTTCATTATCATATTTGTTATATACGGTATTAATAATAACCAAATTAAAAGAAGTATCTTTATTGTTTTTTTACTCATAAGCCCTCCGATTAATATCACTCCACAATTATAATAACATAATAAAGCTACAAAGTTAAATTCTACAAAAATCAAATTCTAATTTCGTTTAAGTTTAATTATATGAAGTTCTGCTTCTTTTGATTCTAAATTATCGCTAAATAAATAAGAAATAATATCGTTCGTAACTGCCATTTTAGATATGATTTTTTCTTTGTATTGATAATTTATTTGAAGTAACAATTTTGCATCGCTATTATAAGCATATATACTCCTATTGTTGTTTAATATATATAAATCTTTTATTCTATAGATATCAGTAATATCATATGGACTTTCGATATTTGGAATTTCTGTACTTGACATAGTTTCTAAATTGAAAACTTTACCGGCGTTGTAAGTAGATTCAACCATTAAAAATTCACTTATAAATAATAACTTATTATCTCCTGAAACGAAAGCAGCTTTTCTGTTTTTTACTTCTGTTGGAGCATTTATCTTATTCAATTCTAAAATTTTTTTAGATTCTTCTATAGATATATATTTGAAAATATCTGAAGATCCTTCTGCAAGGCTATCTTCGTTATTATAAGTTACCACTTGGTAATACAGATTGTTTTCAAAACTACCAGCAAACATAATATACTTACCATTATACTTATCATTTTTGATACTTAATTCTTCTTCTTTAAGTAAAGTTAATTGTCCATCGTCAATATTGAATTTTAGTAGATAGCTTTTTAGTATATCTTTATTAATCATATTTTCACAAGTTAGAATTAAATTATGACCATCAACACTAACTGATGGGATTATTGCATATGTTTGATTATCACCTGACATTGAATCTTCATCTTCATTAAAATATTTTTGAATATTTTTGTTTTTGTCTACAACGATAAAATTGTATTCAAAAAGAGTCTCTTCATTATCTTTCTCTTTATTTTCAATATTTTTGTGATTAACCTTTACTATGAATAATTTTTCGTCAATAATACCATCTATTGCAATATCGAACATATTTTCCTTTTCTTTACCTTTAATTTCATAAATTATATCAATAGTTCCATCTTTTAAATTTTTAGATGCATAAACTAACTTATTTTCAATTGTATAATTAAAATATAATTTATTATTTTCCGGATTATAATTTAAAAAACGCAAATCAGAAATTTTTTGTGGAAGTTCTACTTTTTTTATCTCTTTTTCAAAAGATATTTTATCTACAGTTTCCTTTTCAGCTTCTTCTTTGTTTTTAACTTCTTCCTTATTTTCAACATTGGATTTATCTTTTGGTATAGATGAGCAGGAAGTTAGAAAAAGAGAAAAAGAAAATAAACAAATAAATAATTTTCTAAATTTCATAAAGCAACTCCTTTATTTATTTAAAACATTTTTTAACTAAAATATTTTATCACTTATAGCTTATCACAATAAAATAATGAAGTCAATACTTTATTTAAAAAAGGATATGGTTATAATAAAAAATTAAATAAGAACCCCACCCTTCCACGATGCTTTGCATCGGGTGGGTACCCGGGAACCTTGTTGCTTCGCAATAAGAACCCCACCCTTCCACGATGCTTTGCATCGGGTGGGTACCCGGGAACCTTGTTGTTTCACAATAAAAAATGGCAATTAAAAAATCGCCATTAATATTTTAACTATTTACTTGTCAATTCTATAAATTCATCAATTTCTTCTTTTATGCTTTCAAGAGATTTTAACCAGAAATCTTTTTTAGTTAAATCAATATTCATAACTTTTGCAACATCTTCACAAGTATTGATTGTAGTTGCTTCTAAAAGTTCTTGATATTTTTCTACAAAGCCATTTGGATTTTCTCTGTAAATTGCATAAAGACCTCTTGAGAAAAGACCGCCGAAAGCATAAGGATAGTTATAGTATGAGAAACCGGCAGAATAGTAATGAGGCTTACATGTCCACATGAATGGATGGTAAGTTTCAGCATCAAGTCCATCTCCATAAGTATCTTTTTGGGCATTTCTCATAATTTCTTCTAATTCTTCACTCATCATAAAGTGATCAAGTTTTCTCTCAAAAACTTCTTTTTCAAATAAAAATCTTGAATAGATATCAACAGTTATTTGAGCACAGTCAGAAATTTGTGATTCCATCAAAGTAATTTTATCTTTATCTGATGCTTCATTTAATGCTGCGGACATAATTAAATTTTCATTGAAAATTGATGCTGTTTCAGCAACCGGCATCGGATAATCCCAATTTAAAGGTAGATGATTTTCAACATGAAGTCCATGATATGCATGACCTAACTCATGAGCAAGAGTTAAGACTGATGAAAGACTTCCGTCAAAATTCATCATAATTCTGGATTGTTTTATATATGGAAGATTGCTACAGAAAGCTCCACCAACTTTTCCTTTTTTAGGGAAATAGTCAATATAGTTGTTGTCGAAAGCCTCTTTAACCATTTTTACCATATCGTCTGAAAAAGTTGCAAAATGCTTCAATAAAAATTCTTGAGCTTCTTCAACTGTGAAAGTTCTGTCACTTTCTCCAATACTTGCAAAAAGGTCATAGAATTTTAATCCGCCGTCATATCCTAAAAGTTTAGCTTTATGTTTGAAAAACTTTCTGAAATGAGGTAGATAGTCTTCGATACTTGACCAAAGAGCAGTCAAAGTTTCTCTCTTTAATCTTGCATTTTCCAAAGATTCATCAAGAGCAGTTTCAAAACCTCTCATCTTTGAAGTTGTATTAACTTCCTGTTTAATATTATTTAATGAAAAAGCTATTGAATCTTTTATGCTATCATAAAGCTCCAATTCCTTATAAAAAGCTTCTTTTCTTACATTCGCATCGGAGGAATAAGCTAGGTTCCTTATTTCACTTAAAGTTTTTTCTTCTCCATTAAATTCTATGGATGCCTTTGATGTTAAGAAGTTAAACATAAATTCCCAAGCATTTGAGCTTGAAAGTTTCATTTTTGCAATAACTTCTTCTATATCTTCAGGTAATACATGTTTTAAAGCTTCTTTTTTATTTTTAAAGAAGAATTCATATTGTTTTAAATATTCATCTTTTGTAATATCAACAGTGATTGAACCTAAAAATTTGTCAATTTTTGTAAAAGTCTTTGCATAATTTGAAAGTTTTGCATTCAAATTATTGCTATAATAAGTTGTTTTTTCATCAGTTGTATTTATTGCCTGATTAAGTTCAATAAATGTAAAAATTCTGTAAATTGTAGTATTAACTTCTTCTAAAATTCCAATAACGGACTTAATACATTCAATATTGTCTTCTAAATTCAGTTTTTCAAAATCATTTAGTAAACTGTCTATTTTTTTGAAATCATTTTGAAATTCATCGCTGTCATAAGAAGGATAGATTTCAACTAATGAATATTGTTGTTCCATTTTTCTCTCCTTAATCATATTATTTTTTAATTAAAACATTCCACTCGTTTTCTTTAAAACCTATAAGAAAAATTTTATTTTCTTCGTCAATGAAGATAGGTCTTTTTATAAGGGAACCATCTTCTACTAATAATTTAAGAGCTTCATCAGCAGAAAGATTATCAAAATTTTCTTTTAAATTCAAATCTCTATAGCTCTTGCCACTTGTATTAAAAAGTCTCTTTAATCCCATACTGCCTTGAACAGATTTGATTTGAGCTTTAGTTGGAGTTTTATCTTTAAGGCTAATTTCCTTAAATTCAATTCCATTTTCTTTTAGAAATTTTTTTGCTCTTTTACAAGTTGTACAATTGGGATATTCAAAAAAAAGTTTCATTATAACACCTCCAATGCTGATTGATTATTATATTAATCAAAAATTTTATTAATTCATACTATATTTTTCTTTAATAGATAAATTTAATATGTATTTAAGTAAAATAAAATTTACATTTTATCAACAACACATCCATTTTATTACAGTAACCTTAAATAAAGTTAAAAAGAAATAATAATAAAATATATTTTTTGCTAAAAATAATTTTTTAAAGAAAAATATATCAGAGTTAAACCTTTTTTTAGATAAATTTAATGTCAATTTAATTATATCAAACAATAAGAACAAAATCAACAAACGTTTAAACGTAATAAAGATAAATACAAAATTTTAAAATTTTCAAAAAATATATTAAAAGGTATTGTGTAATGTATAGTAGTATGATAGAATATATATAAGGTAGTACGAAGCAACTTGATAAAGGAGGTAAAAATGGATACGCAAATTAAAAAAGGTCTGTTAGATCTCTGTGTCTTAAGTTTTTTAATGGACAAGGATATGTACGGATATGAAATTGTTCAAAGTATTTCAAAATCCATTGAAGTAAGTGAAGGCACTATATATCCGATTCTCAGACGACTCAGTAAAGAAGGTTTTTTTGAAACTTATATCGTTGAGTCAAACGAGGGGCCTGCAAGAAAATATTATAGAATTACCGCTTCCGGAATGAGATATTATAATAATCAGTTGGAAGCGTGGGAAAAGTTAAAAAATGGAATGGATAAGATTTTAAAGAGAGGTGAAAATGATGAATAAGGTTGAATACTTGGATGTCTTAAATGATTATCTTTTAAAATATTATTCAGAAGAAGAAAGTTTGGATATTTTAAGAGATTACGAAGAATATTTCTTAAATGGTAAATTAGACGGAAAAACTGAACAAGAAATTATTTTGGAGCTCGGTTCTCCAAAAATAATCGTTCAAGAGCTTAGAGCTGAAGAAAAAAATGTTTCAAAAAAGCAGGGAGTTTTTTTGAACTTAAGTAAAAAATTTGACCGCTGGTTTGAAAAAGGCTTATCAGATGGATATTCAAATAGAGAAATTGAAATTATGGAGAACAAATGTGATAAAGTTATTGAAAAATATGGCATTTTTTCATTTATGTTCCTTGCTATATTTTCAGTTATAGAAGCATTTTTGGGCTTTAGATTTCTAGCAGGAATTACAGAAATGCTGGGAGTATACATTATTTCAATATCCTTTTTAGTAAGAACAAATAGAGGATTACAGACAAGGGCGGGGAAATTTTTGACACTCGTGAATATTTTATTCATAATGTTCTATTTTGCATTTGCATTTCGAGGTGCGAGAGACATTTTAGAAGTAGGATTTAACTTAACTTTCCTTATGGCTATTGTTAATCTGATGCTAATATTTATCTTTTCAAAGGGAATGTTTTTCCTTATAATAATTTCTCTATTCTTTGCAATAATGTTTATAATTTTGGGAGGAATTTGGTTTTTGTTTGTAGGTATGACTGTTTTTGGAGTTGGACTTGCAATCTTCTTAACACCGATTACTTTAACTGCATTGTCATCATTATCACTTAGTTTTTTGTGGGTAGTTTTTCCGATAATGCTTGCTATAGGACTTTTCATAGCTATGAGTATTTTAATTAAATATTATTCAATATTCATATACAGATTAGTGTTGAAATATAATGATTGGATAAAAATAAAATTTATGTACTCAAGAGTTTATGGGCGAAAAACGAAGGAGGACGAATATGAGAGGTAAATATTTTAAACTTAAAGTATTGGCAATAACTTCTTTTTCTTTAATAGCTATAGGTTTTACAGGCTCCTATAAGATGTTTTGTGAAGTTCAAAGAAGAGTCGATGAAGAAATTGAAAAAAAATCGACTTACAGTACCAAAGAAATTTTGAAGACAGAAAAAGAAATAAAATATTTGGATTTAAGCGAATATGAGGGTTACAATGTAGAAATAAAAAAAAGTCAAGATAATTTTAACCGTATAACTGTAACTTACAAAGATAAATACTTTGAAAACGAAGTAAATTTTGACGAAAAAATTGGAAATAAAGTAGGAGTAATAACAAGAAGAATAAACTTGAAAAACAGTTCAAAATTTGACCTCATAACCAGAATTATTGATGATTCTGTGATATATAGTAAATTTTCGTCTTCGTTTGTAAGTTCTTCTAAAAAAGATGATAAAACTAAAATAGTCATAGAAGTTAAAAAACCTATTGAAATTATGGGAACAGTAATGGGGAATAAAGATAATGATTTATTGAAAAAAGAATTTACTTACAGTGCTTATGACAAAAAATTATTTTCAGGAAAAAACATTAAGGAGGTACTTAATCAATTTGATGAATTCACTATCAAAGATGTAAATGACGAAAAAATAGAGATTCCAAATACTAATCTAAAAATATTGAATTACACTACCGGAAAAATTCAAAAATTATTGATAGCGGGAAGAGGTATGGCTTATAGTGAAAATGAAAGTAAAGACAATTTGACTACTGTCAATGTAGACACAAAAAATGTCAAAGATTTTGTCGAAGTCAATTTAAATTCATTGACAACAGATTTAAATATTACCGGTGCAAAGAAAGTCGTACTTGAAGGAATGCCAAGTTCAGGAGAAATTGTAGTTAAATACAAAGTTAATGGTGATGAAAAAAGTTTTGTAATAAACGAGTCTAACAAAAACAAAAAAAACGCAAGAAAAATTATAAATATCGATAGCGAAAAAATATTCAGAACAGCAATGGATAATTCATTAATTCAAGGTGATTTGGGAAAAGTAGTAGACTTAAAAGAAATTAAATAAAATGTGCTAAAAAAGATGCAGATTAAATGAAAGTTTGTCTGCATTTTTTGTTAAAAAGATTGCTTTGATTTTATGAGTAAATTATATAAAAAAATAAGAATACGTTTTTAGTAAAAATATTTTTCAAAACAAATCTTGCTAAAGTTCTAAAAATCACAACTTTACTATGAATTTACTATGATTTATTTAATAATTAAAATAAAAATTTTATAATTATACAATTTTTTATAAAAAACTATTGCAAAAAATTTTTTTATATAGTATAATATGGTAAAGTTAGTTAGAAAAAATAAGGAAGGAAGTGAAAAAACACTTCTTAATTTTGTCTTTTTTATCTAACACAATAAAGCGAGCAATTAGTAATGTAATTAATCGCTTGTTGCACGATGTATGGATCGTGTAAATACATAAAGGGGGATTTAGGTATGAAAAAATTATCAAAAATCGTTGCGTTATGTTTAGCAACAACGTTTTTATTCTCCGCTTGTAGTAAAGGCGGATCAAACGAATCAAAGAAGGATGACAAAAAAGTTGGAATCCAAGATAATTTGGTTGTTGAAAATGAGGGCAAAGCAGTTGAAAATGCGACACTTAAAGTTGCATATATAAATGATTCACCATTTACTGGTATTTTCCATCAAGCTTTTGCAAGTGGTAATCCTGATATGGAAATTTTGGCTTATTCTACAAACGGTACATTTAAAATTGATGAAAACTATAGATTAGTAAACGGTGGTGGAGCCGACATAGAATTTAAACCGGAAGAAAAGAAAGCAATCATAACTATTAATGAAAAATATACATGGAATGATGGAACTCCGGTAACTTCCGCAGACTTTTTAGAATATTATAAAATCGTAGCACATAAGGATTATACAGGTGTTCGTTTCGACGACGATATGAGAAATGTAGTTGGTATAGAAGAATATAATAAAGGTGAAAGTAAAGAAATTTCAGGTTTTAAAACTTTGAGTGATAAGAAATTTGAAATCCACTTTAAGAAATTCAATCCTGGTATTCTTTGGGGTGGTGGAATTCCTTTCGAACCGGTTCCAAGTCATAAATTGAAAGACATTCCTGTTAAAGAACAAGAAGCACATGACATCACTAGAAAGAACCCATTGTCTCCTGGACCTTACTATATTAAAGAAATAGTTCCCGGACAACAAGTTGTTTTTGAAGCTAACCCACATTACTATAAGGGTCAACCAAAGGTTAAAAAAGTTGTGTGGAAAATTGTTCCATCATCACAAATTGTTGCTGCTTTACAAGCAGGTGAATATGATTTAACTGTTGGATTAAATTCAGACCTTTATAGCAAAGTTAAAGACTTAAAGAATGTTAAATTAGGTATTCAAGATGAATTATCTTATACTTATATAGGATTTAAACTTGGTAAATGGGATAATACAAAGAAAGAAGTTGTAACAGATCCTAATGCAAAAATGGCAGATGTTAAATTACGTCAAGCTATGGCTTATGCAATTGATAATAACCAAGTTGGTGAAAAATTCTATCAAGGTTTAAGAAGAAATGCGACACAACTTATGATTCCTGCATTTAAAGAATATTATGACGAATCATTAAAAGGTTATACTTATGATTTAGAAAAAGCTAAGAAACTTCTTGATGAAGCAGGGTATAAAGACACTAATGGTGACGGAATAAGAGAAGATAAAAACGGTAAACCATTTAAGATTAAATTTGCATCAATGTCAGGTGGAGCTATTGCTGAACCTATAGCTAACTACTATATTCAACAATGGAAATCAATTGGATTAGACGTTGAACTTACTACTGGAAGACTTATAGAATTTAACTCATTCTATGAAAAAGTTCAAGCTGATGATCCTGAAATAGATATTTACCAAGCAGCTTGGGGAACAGGATCAAATCCTAATCCTACAGGTCTTTATGGAAGAAAAGCTCAATTTAACTTCTCAAGATTTTCAAGTGAAGAATTAGATAAGATTTTTGATAAAATTAATTCTGTCGAAGCTGTTGATAAAGATTACAGAGCAAAGGCATATAAAGAATTCGCAAACTATATGTTTGAAAATGTACCTGTTGTACCTACATTATTCAGAAAAGGTATAGTAGCTGTAAATAATAGAGTTAAAAAATGGGATATAACTCCTGGTTCAAATTTCGGATTATTTGATGTTGAATTAACAGCTGACTCACCTGTTAAATAGGAAATAGTAAAGATTGATATTGAAGAAACCACGCGAGTGGTTTCTTTTTTGCTTTCTATATAACAAATTGTGATTCAAATTACAAAGCACATAAATTATTAAAAAAATGTAATTTTTTTCAAAAATAAAAAAATTTATAAATTTTAGTTTTAAAATGTTTTAAAAATATTTTCAACATTGAAAACAAGCCATTATATCTTCAAAAAATTTTTTACTTAAGTTTAAAACTTAAATACTTAATTTAAGCAATAAAACTTTATTTTATTTAAAAAGAATGACTATTTTTTAATTTATTTAAAAAAACCTTTTATTTTAAGATTTCTTGTGCTATAATCCTTATTGTAAAGATAAGATATGTTTTATGGAGATTGAGTTTTACTCAAGAGAATTTGCATTTACACTTGTAATGTAGTGTTGTGCTCATTAGAAAACGATTTATCTTGAAAATAATTATTTTTTCTCAAGGAGGACTTAAGATGAAAAAAGCGTCAAAATTAACTGCTTTGGCTTTAGCGGGTTTGATGATACTTTCAGGCTGCGGAGCTAAGAGTGGAAAAGATGGAAAAGACGGCAAAGATGGTAAGAAGGAAGAAACAGGATTTAAACCTAATCCGGTAGTTGAAAATGAAGGAAATGCTATTGAAAATGGTACTCTAAAAATAGGTATAATTGGGGAATCACCTTTTAAAGGAGTATTTCATGAAGCTTTTGCTCAAGATAACTTTGATATGACTATTATGAATTGGGTTGGAATGGGAGGATTTTTCGATTCAGACCCTGACTATAAAAACGGAAATACCGGACAAGGTAAAATTGAATTCAAACCTAAAGAAAAGAAAGCAATTATAACAATTCATGAAAAAGCAACTTGGAGTGACGGTGTTCCTGTTACTGCAAAAGACTTTTTGAGATATTATTTAATAATTGGACATAAAGATTATGAAGGTGTACGTTTTGGTACTGACTATCTTAATGTTGTAGGTATGAAAGAATATCATGACGGAAAAGCTAAAGATGTTTCCGGTGTTAAAATTATAGATGACAAACATTTAGAAATTACTTTTAAAGAATTTGACCACTCAATTTACTGGGGCAAGGGAATTCCTTATAATCCGGTACCAGATCACGTTTACAAAGATATTCCTATTAAAGAACAAGAATCTCATGAAGCTACAAGAAAGCATCCATTATCATGCGGATCTCATGTAATTAAGGAAATAGTACCTGGACAACAAGTTGTTGCAGAAGCAAATCCATATTACGCTTTTGGTAAACCTAAAACTCCGAGAATGGAAATTAAAATAGTTCCATCATCACAAGTAGTTGCTGCATCAAAATCAGGAGAATATGATATTATAGATTCTTTCAGTTCTGATTTGTACGAAAAATTTGCTGCTTTAAAGAATGGTAAAATTGCTAGTAATTACTATGGCGGTTATAATTATTTAGGATTTAAATTAGGAAAATATGATAAAGACAAAGGTGAAGTTGTAACAAATCCTGATGCAAAAATGGCTGATAAGAATTTGAGAAAAGCAATGGCTATGGCTGTTGATAGAGATACAATAAACAAAAAATTACAAAAAGGTTTAAGTATTCCTCTATATCAAATAATTCCTCCAATGTTCTCAACAATTTATGACAAAGACTATCAAGGAATTAAATACAATTTAGAAGAAGCTAAAAAACTTCTTGATGAAGCAGGATATAAAGATACTAATGGTGACGGAATAAGAGAAGATAAAAATGGTAAGCCATTAAAAATTAAGTTTGCTGCAATGCAAGGTGGAGCAACTCAAGAACCTACAGTATCATTCTTAATACAACAATGGAAAGCAATAGGTTTAGATGTTGAACTTACTACTGGTAGACTTATAGAATTCAACTCTTTCTATGAAAAACTTGGTGCAGATGATCCTGAAATAGATGTTTATATGGGTGGATGGAGCACAGGTTCAAATCCGGATCCAAGCGGTTTCTATGGAAAACATGAATCATTTAACTTCCAAAGATTTACTTCTCCGGAATTGGATAAGCTTTTAGCTAATATCGTAAGTCTTGACAATACTGATCCGGAAGTTAGAAAGAAACATTATGCTGAATTAAGTAAATACTTAATTAATGATGAAGCTATTGTTGTTCCGGTATTCTCAAGTACTACAAAAGCATTTGTAAATAACAGAGTTAAAAAATATGATATTTCATCACCTCAAGAAGGAAAAGCACCTTTCAGAAATTCTGATATAGAATTGACTAAAGATGCACCTGAAGTTGATAAATAGATATAATTTATAATACAAAAGTGTGGAACGGTGTTCCACACTTTTTTTTGTGAAAATTTCTGAAAAACTTTGAAAAACAAAGAAAATTCCCTTTTTTATAATTGTTTGATATGTTATAATTAATATAGTTTTACAAAGTAAAACCATCATAGTCATCTTTAAAAATAGTAATCAAAAAGAGGATTATGATATAATAGTTGGAGTTACTCCGCAAAGATACTTTTATTTCACCATAATTACTTTAAAATAATCAGAAAAAAATTATGATGAAATAAAAAAAGAATTATGATGTAATAAAAAACTAAAAATTTTATACGGTATGGAAAGATATATTTATTACATCACAATTCTTTTAGGAAAAATTATCAAAAAGAATTATGTCATATTAACTTTATCATAATCATCTTTAGAAAAAATAATTAAAAGAGTTTATGATATTCTATTTTTGATTTTTTAAAGTAAATTCTATTAAAATTAGATTTACCTTTTAAGATGGCAAATCTAATTTTAATAAATTGTATTACTTTTGGCTTAATATCTTTATATTTTAGTAAAGATAAGATTTACACTATAAATTTAAAAAATTATCAAAAAATATTATAGTGTAATAGGCGTAAAGCCTTTATCATCCTTTCCGTTTTTTGGGGAATTAAGTGGAAAGTATGATTGAATTAGGTTACACTTAGTATTACTAAAAACCTAATTTTAATAAATATTTATTTCTCATGGTTAGGATATATATATTTTGCCATAGGAACCTTAAATAAAATTTAAAAATTTTTTAATTTGAAAAAAATTTGTATTTTTATATTTTTGCGATTTTTAAAGGCAAAATACATATAAAGTGGAGTTCTTTTGTAGAAGTCTATTATGAAATTAAGTAAAAAATATATAGATGAGGTGAGTGTATGATAGGTATTATAAGCGCTCTTAATGAAGAGTTAATGGAAATTATAGATAAAATCGAGACTGAAAAAGTAACAAGAGGTTGCTTTACTTTTTACCTTACAAATATTTCTAACAAAGAAGTTGTACTTGGTATTTGTGGAATCGGGAAAGTAAACTCCGCAATTTATACGCAAAGTATGATAGATCATTTTTCTCCGGAAATTATTATAAATATAGGGGTTGCCGGTTCTACTGATGACAACGTGAAAATTGGAGATTTGGTTATAGGAACGGAGTATTTTTATCACGATTTCGATTGTACTGAAGCGGGTTATGTAATGGGACAAATTCCGGAACTTAAAGATGTAAAATTTGTTGCTGATAAAAAATTAGTTGATATTTCTTATGAAAAGGCGAAAAAAGTTTTACCTGAAAATAGAATTTTTAGAGGAATTATAGCAACAGGAGATATTTTTGTAGCCAAAAAGGAAATTAAAAACAAGATAAAGCAAAATTTTAATTCCCTTTGTTGTGAAATGGAAAGCTGTTCTATCATACATACTTGCCACTTGAATGGTGTTAAGTATTTGGCTTTGCGCTCAATATCCGACAACGCAAATGAGAAGGCGGATTGTGATTTTGAAACCTTTGTTTTGGAATCTGCCAAGATTGTTAAGAGTATTATTTTAGATATTATAGAGGAAATATAGATGATTGAAATTAAGAATTTAAAGAAAAATTATGGGAAGTTTGTTGCGATTGAAGATTTTAATTTAGAGATTAAAGAGGGAAAAACCTATGGAATTTTAGGTAGAATTAATTCCGGTGGAACAACTATTTTTAATATTCTATGTAATTATACTTTCAAAGATGATGGAACTGTTTTAATTGATGGGAAAGAGCCAGAAGATGCAAGAGATTTGATTTATATGTGTCCTAAGATGGAATTTTATGACGGATATACTCTAAGACAGGTTTTAAAGAATATATCCAATTTTAATTCGGATTTTGATTTATCTTATGCGTTGGAACTTTGTGATTCTTTTAAACTTGACCTTGATAAAAAGTTCAAGGCGGAAGAAAATGTTCAAAATTGTACAATTTTCAAAACTGTTGTCACAATCTGTACGAATAAAAAATATCTTCTTTTTAATAAACCTGAGATTGGACTTTCAAGTTTGGACATCAGAAAATTAAGTGATATTTTAATTGGGAATTTTAAAAGAAATGGCTATACTCCAATAATCCATAGTAAAAATGTAAATTATTTTTTTGATTATCTTGACTATATAATCATTATTAAGGATAAAAAAGTTGCACTTTTTGAAAGTAGAGAAAAACTCGAAAAAATGGTTTATTCCATTTCCGGATCTGTTGATTTGATAAGTACAGCTGTAAAAGACAGGGATGTTTTGGCAATTAGGACTCTTAAAAATTTTTCTAAATTGAAAATAGCCTATGTTTTAGCAAAAGATGAAGATGAAATTAGAGCGCATGGAAGCAGAACTGTTTCTTTAAAGGAAATTTATGAGGCAATTACTGCATCTGAAGGAGGTCATTAAATTGAGAAATGGATTGAAATTTTCTTTAAAAGTATTATTTGAAACTTTTTTAATCGGAATTTTGTTTTCCGTTTTGAGTGAGCTCGTGTTTTTAGCATTTGCAAAGTTTTTGAATATTGATATTTACTTAAATACAGAAGTTATTATGTCCATTTTAACCGCTAGTTTTTTAACTTTCATTTTTTCTCGAAAAAATATATTTAATCAACTTTTTATAAGTGGATTTAGCAGAAAAAAAATTGCAAGGATTAAGACTTTTAGCTGTATAATATATGGGCTGGTTTATTTTTTGCTCTATATCATATATGAAATTTTTTATTCTGAATTAATTTCAAATATTATGGAATTAAATACAATTTTAAGTTTAATAGCGATTTATTTTGCGATAATGCTTATTTCAGAATTTGCTACTTTTCTAGCTCTACTTTATAAAAATATTTCTGTAAAAAAGGGAAAGGGCATAAATAAAACTTTTTATAGATATATTTATTCTTTTGTTATTACATTATTAACTTATGTATACAGACTGATTTATCCTGATATTTACGAGTATTATACAGATATTATATTGATTTTTATTGTTTTATTACTTTGTTCATTACAATTTTTGTTCGCACATATTAATAAAAAATGGATATTAAATATTGATATAAGAGCTTAGGAGGTTTTTATGGACGGATATATATTGGCATTAGATCAAGGAACTACGAGCTCAAGAGCTATTTTATTTGACCATAAGGGAAATATAAAAGGTATATCTCAAAAAGAATTCAGACAAATTTTTCCAAAAGCCGGATGGGTTGAACACGATGCAATGGATATTTGGGCAACTCAATCCGGAGTTTGTAGAGAAGTTTTGGAAAGAAATTTTGTAAGACCAACCGAAGTAAAAGCTATCGGAATTACAAATCAGAGAGAAACTACTATTATCTGGGAAAAATCTACAGGCAAACCGGTATATAACGCAATTGTTTGGCAATGTAGGAGAACTTCAGAAATTTGTGAAAAATTGAGAGAAGATAGCTATGAAAATTTAATTTTTGAAAAAACAGGGCTGAAACTTGATGCTTATTTTTCCGCCACAAAAATAAAATGGATACTGGATAATGTTGAAGGAGCTAGAGAAAGAGCTGAAAGAGGAGAGCTATTATTCGGAACTGTAGATACGTGGATAGTTTGGAACTTGACAAGGGGAAAAGTGCATATAACGGACTATTCAAACGCCTCGAGGACAATGTTATTCAATATAAATACTCTACAATGGGATGAGGATATTTTAAAAATTTTGAATATTCCAAAATCCATATTACCCGAAGTTAGAGACTCAAGCGAAATTTACGGATATACTGATGAATACACATTCGGTGGAGCAAAAATTCCTATTTCGTCTGTAATTGGCGACCAGCAATCTGCTCTTTTCGGACAAAATTGTTTTGAAAAAGCTGAAGCTAAAATAACCTATGGAACAGGAGCTTTCCTTTTGATGAATATAGGAAAAGAAGTTTTGAAGTCCAAAAACGGATTATTGACTACGATAGCTTGGGGATTAAACGGAGAAGTTACTTATGCATTAGAAGGAAGTATATTTATTGCCGGTGCCGGAATACAATGGCTTAGGGATGAATTAAGACTACTCTATGATGCGAGTTTGTCCGAACAATATGCAAACTTAGTAGATGATACTGACGGTGTTTATATTGTTCCCGCTTTTACGGGACTTGGAGCTCCATATTGGGATATGAATGCTAAAGGAGCTATATTCGGACTTACAAGAGGAACTAAAAGAGAGCATATCATTCGCGCAATGCTTGAATCAATAGCCTATCAATGTGTAGATGTATTTACTTGCATAGAAGAAGATACAAATATTAAAATTCAAAATTTAAAAGTTGATGGCGGAGCAAGTGCAAACGGGTTTTTATTACAATTTCAATCTGATATGTTAAATACAGAAGTTACAAGACCTAAAGTTTTAGAGACAACAGCAATGGGCTGTGCATTTCTTGCAGGACTTGCAGTCGGATTTTGGAAGAACACTGATGAAATAAAAAATATTTGGAGAAAAGATAAAACATTTTATCCTAATTTAAGTGAAAAAAATAGAAATAGAAAAATTAAAGGTTGGGAAAAAGCTGTTAGAAGAACTTTTAATTGGGATAAAGATGAAGAATAATACATTAATATAAAAATATTAATAGAGAAATTTATAATGAGAATCTAATTTTATAAATTTTCATATAGTAAAAATCTTAATTTTAAATAAATTAGGATTTTTTTATTGCAAAAAAAAACAAAAAAGGTATTGACTGATAGGGCGAAGGCTGATATAATATTAAGGCACTTAAAGAGCGGCATAATAATAAGTTATCA
>NZ_JAYKBM010000012.1:0-17565 GCF_035282565.1 Parvimonas sp. D9
GTTTACAAGCAATAGTAGGTCTGACGCAAAGATTGTTCAAATCTTTGATTTGAGTACAATCGACTGTGGAAATCTCACACTTTTGCTTTAGCAAAAGTAAATGTATCGTAGATACATACAACAAAAACTTCATTTACAAAAAGAACTTAAAAAAATTTTCATACTACTAGTATATGATTAAATAATTTTTATATAAGTCCTTTGCAGGACTTACTATTATTTGAAAGCAAATAATAGTAGTGAGATCTCTCGACTACGCTCGAGATGACGTGTTGGGAGACTTTCTATTCAAAGTATTATGACGTGAATTATCTTGCTTTATATATACAACAAGTTTGTCAGACCTACTTTTGTTTACTTGCAAACAAAAGTTAGGGCTAGATTCACTTCGACCGAGATGATGTGTTAAGTGCTTTTCTTTGCAAAAAATCTGACGTAAAATGTATTGTAAAACGACAAAAAAGAGAGCTTATGCCCTCTTTTTTATTACCTATTTATTTCTTTTCTTTCTAGAAATTTGTAGAAGTCCAAGACTCACTCCAGCCATTGCAACATATCCAAAGATTTGTGTTCCCACTGCTGTTTTTGGAATTCTAGGTTTCTTTGGAATTTCCTTATTAGTAATTACAAAGCCGTCTTTTGCATTTCCTTCTATCTTGCTTTCGTAACCTTCAATCGCTACTTCTTTTACTGTATAAGTTATTTCTTTTCCATTGTCATCATATACAGGTAAATCTTTGAATGTATGTTTCCAAGAATTTGCTTCATTCAATTTAGCTGTTTGAACTTCTTTTCCATTTGCTAAAAGTTGTACTTCAATTTCTTTTAATACCTTTCCAATCCATTTCTTTTCAACTGGAACTTGTGTTTTTTCTACATTCCTATTTGTAATTACAAAGCCGTCTTTTGCATTTCCTTCTATCTTGCTTTCATATCCTTCAATTGCTACTTCTTTTACTGTATAAGTTATTTCTTTTCCGTTTTCGTCATATACAGGTAGGTCTTTGAATGTATGCTTCCAAGAATTTGCTTCGTTTAATTTAGCTGATTGAACTTCTTGTCCATTTGCTAATAATTTAACTTCAATTTCATTTACAGCTTTTCCTATCCATTTCTTTTCAACTGGAACTTCTGTCTTTGCTAAATTCTTATTTGTAATTACAAAGCCGTCTTTTGCGTTTCCTTCTATCTTGCTTTCATATCCTTCTACTTTTGTTTCCTTAACTGTATATTCTATTTCTTTTCCGTTGTCATCATATACAGGTAAGTCTTTGAATGTATGTTTCCAAGAATTTGCTTCGTTTAATTTAGCTGTTTGTACTTCTTTTCCATTTGCTAAAAGTTTTACTTCAATTTCGTTTACAGCTTTTCCCAGCCATTTCTTTTCAACTGGAACTTCTGTCTTTGCTAAATTCTTATTTGTAATTACAAAGCCGTCTTTTGCATTTCCTTCTATCTTGCTTTCGTAACCTTCAATTGCTACTTCTTTTACTGTATAAGTTATTTCTTTTCCGTTTTCGTCATATTTTGGCAAGTTTTTGAATGTATGTTTCCAAGAATTTGCTTCGTTCAATTTAACTGTTTGAACTTCTTTTCCATTTGCTAAAAGTTTTACTTCTACTTCTTTTAACGCCTTTCCTAGCCATTTCTTTTCTACAGGAATTTCAGTTTTTTCAACATTCTTATTTGTGATTACAAAACCGTCTTTTGCATTTCCTTCTACCTTGCTTTCGTAACCTTCTACTTTTGCTTCTTTGATTGTATAAACTATTTCTTTTCCATTTTTGTATTTATCAAGGTTTGTAAATTTACCTTTCCAATTTTCACTTTTCTTTAAAGTTAAAGTTTTTCCGGTATCTACACCATCGGCAAATAATTTTACAGTTACTTGTTCAACACTTTGTGGTCCAATCCATTTCTTTTCTACAGGAATTTCAGTTTTTTCAACATTATGTTTGTTTTTGATTATATATCCTAGAGCTCCGTCTACCTGTCCTGCAATTATTTCAGTATCATATCCTTCTACTACTGTTTCTTCCTTAACAGTGTACTTGATTTCATTTCCTTGAGCGTTATACTTGTCAAGGTCTGTAAATTCGCCTTTCCAATTATTTTGTTCGTTCAATTTTAATACCTTAGTTGTAGGAATTCCGTCTTGCAATAATCTTACAACTATTTCTTTAACTCTCTTACCGTCTTGGTTATTATTATCTTCCCATTTCTTTTCTACAGGAATTTTTACTTTTTCGTTATTTTTGTTCGTAATTGTAAAGTCGTTCTTTGAATTTTCTTTTATTTCTGTATCATATCCGTTGATTTTTTCTTCTTCAACAGTATATTTAATTTCAGTTTTTCCGTCATCTTTATATTTATTTAAGTTAGTAAATGTGTGCTTCCAATTATTTTGTTCATTTAAAGTAACTTCATCAACTTTTTTACCGTCAGCTAATAAATTAACTTTAACACTTGAAAGTTTCTTTCCAATCCAAGTTTTCTTAACTTTTACTTCAGTTTTTTCTCTTTTATTAGTTACTGTTTTTATTATGGCTACATCATCTTTCACTTCAACATTAATTATTTCGTCGCTTTTTATCCAACCTGAAGGAGCTTGGATTTCTTTAATTTCATAAGTTCCTTTAACTAATTTATCAGAAACTGCTTCTCCTTTTTCGTCAGTTACCAATTCAAAAGTTTCATTTGTTTTCTTGTTGGTAATTTTAAATTTCGCACCTTTTAAAAGTAATTGATTATTTTCAGAGTCAACTTTAATAATCTTTATCTTACCAAGTAAATCGCCTTCAATAGTTCCATTTGAAATTGCACTTTTGTATCTACTCCATACCTCTTTACTTTCGCCCTGTGAAAACATCTTTAATCTGTTTTTTATCACAATATTAGGCTTATAAGTTGATTTATATTTTAACATATATTGATCGTCATTATTAACATTCCCAAGTACAAATCTAAATTTTGTTCCATTTTCAGAAAATTGAACTTCATTTCCAATATTTTTCTCAGATATAATTTGTGTTATATTTCCATATTTGTCAAATTTAACCTTTTGAAGTACAAAACTATCCTTTATATAACGAAGTCCATTAAAATCACCTTTTTCAACTGTTAATTTATCTTCAAATACAACATTATTAAAACTTTTACCATTTACATTAAAACGAACATTCCATCTTACCTCATTAGCATTTTTATCTACTCTGCTAGGCCATTTAGTTAAAATTTCGTCTATTTCTCCCGGCTTTTCTATATCAATGTCTTTAGGAATTTTTTTACCGTTAATCTCTATTTCTAGTTTATTTTTTTCTCCTGCCTTTATTTTACTATAATTAAACGAAGATGCCATAGAAACTTTACCTTTTACATTGTAAAGATTTTCAACTTTTTCGTTTAGAGTTACTCTTAAAGTACCTCCGCCTTCTTTTTTAACATCAATATGTCCCTGACCATAAACGGTTTTTCCATCTATTCCATAGATTGGAAAATTAACTGCATCAGAATCTTCTATAAATCTAAATTTATCTGGCAGTTTAACTTCAAAATAATCACCCTTTTTTAAAGTGTTTTTATACTTTTGAGCATTCCATTCTAAATTAACTTTAAATCTGCTCCAACTATAGAATTTGTTTAATTCTTGCCCTTGACCATTTGTAATTGTAAATTTTGTAATATTTACATCAGGTGAAATATTTTTACCTCTTTCTTCTGCCGAAACTCTGAAAGCAGGTAATAAAGCGCTTAACACCATAAGCACGCTCAACATAATACAATAAAACCTTTTTTTCATTGTACTCCTCCTCATAGAATAATAATTAATATTTTACTTATTTTTAAAAATAAAATCCTATTTATTTTCAAAAATACATAGTTATTAGAAGCCTCCTAACTAATAACCTAATTTAAATAAATTTCAAAAAACGAACGAAACAATATTTAATTGATACAATAACAATGATACCATTTTTATATTTTTAGGTCAAATGTATTAAATATATATTTAAATTACTATCGTGTAAAGTGAATAAAGTATATTATGATTCTTTAGAAGATTTTTCTATAGTTGATATGACATATTAGGAGCTTTTCTTCGTCAACTGCTATGACGTGAATTATTTCATTTTCTATACAATGTTTAAATATCTTTAGATATTTATTAGCTTTCGAAATAACAACTCACTCTTCCTCGATGTTTTCATGTGGGCTCCTGAGGACATTGTTACTTCGCAATAAAAAAGCATACTCAAGTAAAAACACATCGAGTATGCTTTTTTATTTTAAAATATTTTTAGAATTTTTTTCTGCTTCCAGGTTTTACAAGTTCAATTTTTCCTTCTTTACAAAGAGGGCAATCATCTTTTTCAAATGCTTGAACATTTAATGAAATTGCCGGGAAAAGTGGATATTCTATGTTAGATTTTCCATTTGTTCTATCAACTATTGAAGCAATTCCAACAATATTTGCTCCATGTTCTTTTAGTACTTTTATTGTTTCTAATGAAGATTTTCCTGTTGTAACAACATCTTCAACTACAAGTACATTTTCTCCCTCATTTATGAAAAATCCTCTTCTTAAAGTCATCATTTCATTTTCTCTTTCTGTGAACATCGCTCTTACTCCCAAGGCTCTTCCCAATTCGTAAGCAATTACAATTCCACCCATTGCAGGTCCAACTACTGCATCAACTTTTACATTTGCATCTTCAAGTTTTTTCTTGATTACCTTACAAACTTCTTCAGCTTTTTCTGGATACATCAAAAGTTTTGCACATTGAACATATTTGTCGCTATGTTTTCCTGATGATAATAAGAAATGTCCTTCTAATAACGCTTCACTTTCTTTTAATAATTCCAATACTCTTTGTTCCATATTTACCTCCTAAATAATTCCTCTAATTTCTTCTAAATTTTTTATATTTTGTTCTTTACAGAATTTTTCCATTCCTTCAATTATATCAATCATTACTCTCGGATTGATAAAGTTTGCCGTTCCGACTTGAATTGCAGTTGCTCCTGCCATAATAAATTCAATTGCGTCTTGCCAATTCATTATTCCACCCATTCCAATAATCGGAACATCTACAACCGAAGCAACATCTCTTACCATTCTAAGAGCTATCGGTTTTATACAAGCTCCTGAAAGTCCTGCCGTTACATTGTCAAAAACTGCTTTTCTATTATAAATATCTATTGCCAAAGCATTAAATGTATTTACAAGTGAAAGACAATCCGCTCCCGCTTCAACACAAGTTTTTGCCATTTCTTTTATATTTTCAGCATTTGGAGATAATTTTACCATAAGAATTTTATCGGTGTTTTCTCTAACTTTTCTTACAATTCCCTCTGCAATGTCGCATTTTATTCCAAAAGCCATTCCGCCTGATTTTACATTCGGACAGGAAATATTTAATTCAATTATTTTTATATTTGTATTATTAATAAGTTCAATGGATTTTAAATAATCCTCTAATTGTGAACCTCCAATGTTTGCTAAAATCTGTGTATCAAAACTTTCCATAAAAGGCAAATCTTCTTCAATAAAAGTCGGTACTGACGGATTTTGAAGTCCGATACTGTTCATTATTCCCGCAGGTGTTTCGTAAATTCTAATTCCGGTATTTCCGTCCTTACCTGCAAAAGTAAGTCCCTTTGTAGAAATCCCTCCAATTCTATTTAAGTCGATATATTCAGCATATTCTCTGCCGAAGCCGAAGGTTCCGGACGCTCCGATAACCGGGTTTTTAAATTTTACTCCACAAATATCTACTTCCAACATTAAAAATTCACCTCCTTAACTTCAAATATAGGTCCTTCCTTGCAAATTCTTTTCATTCCGTTTTTAGTTTTACAACTACAAGCAAGACAAGCTCCTATTCCACAACCCATTCTACTCTCTAAAGAAACATAGACAGGTATGTCAAAGCCTAATTTTTTTACAGAATTCATCATTGGATTAGGACCGCAACAATAAATTACATCATAATCATCTTTTATTATTTCAGTTATGAATCCCTTATGTCCTACACTTCCTGTATTAGTTGCGATATATGTATTTTTTGTAAAATCCTTAAATTCTTCAGTAAAATATATTTCGTCTCTAAAGCCTGCATATAAATCGACATCCGCTTCCAATTTCTTTGCAAGATATAGCATTGGTGCAATTCCAATTCCCCCTGCAACAAGTGCGACTTTTTTACCCTTATATTCATCAATCGGAAATCCGTTACCAAGTGGTCCTAAAATTTCTATGCTATCTCCAACTTTCTTTTCGGACATAATCTTTGTTCCTTTTCCAACAACTGCATAAAGAAAAGTTAATTTATTGTCCTCCATATCGCAGATGCTTATCGGACGGGGAAGCATAGTCCCGTCCTCAAAGCATTTAACCATATAAAATTGACCAACTTTAGCTTTAAATTCTCCATTGACATCCATTTTGTAAATGCCTTCAGAGATTTTTTCATTTAAAATTATTTCAACTTTTTCGTATGATTTATTCTCCATAAATATCCTTCCTCATATTCAAAACAGCTTCTCTAGTATAATGAGCAAATTTTTCTTCGCCGTCTTCAAATTTTTGATAATATTTTATAATTCCTCTTGAAGAGTTTACAACTCCACCGTTAAAGTCATTCAAGTAAGTTCTGATGTCTTCTGCTTTTGCACCTTGTGCTCCATATCCCGGTAATAAGAAGAAAATATTTTTATATCTTTCTCTTATTTTTTTAGCTTCTTCGCTATGAGTTGCCCCTACAACAAATCCCAAAGGAGAATATCCACATTCAGAAGTCAATTCATCAGCAAATTTTTTAAGTTCATCTCCAACTTTAAAATAAAGAGCCTCGCCGTTATAGTCAAGACATTCAATGTCCTTTGCTCCCTCATTTGAAGTTCTAAGCAATACGAAAACTCCCTTTTCTCCTGTTTTAAAATAATCTAAATAAGGTGTGATACTGTCCATTCCCATATATGGATTAAGAGTTATAAAGTCCGCTTCAAACTCTCCTTTAAAATGTGCCTTTGCATATTCCTTTGCAGTACTTGCAATATCTCCTCTTTTAACATCTCCAATACTTAAAAGTCCCTTTTCTTTAAGATATCTTAAAGTTCTTTGATAAGCAATAAGACCTTCAAGTCCGTTAGCTTCATAATATGCTATTTGTGGTTTGTAGATTGCTACAATATCACTTGTCGCATCAATTATTGTCTTATTATATTCAAAAATTACATCTGAAATTTTTTCGTGTTTCTGTTTAATATAATTTGGAATATAATCTAAATGGCTGTCAAGTCCAATACAAACAAATCCTTTTTCTTTTACTGCTTCATATAATCTATCTACTATCATTAAAATTCTCCTTTATACTTAATTTCTCCTGCTTTAATTGTCATAAGCACTTCTCCGTAAAGTTCCATTTTATCAAAAGGTGTATTTTTTGCTTTTGATGCAAATTTACTTGAATCTACAACAATTTTTTTATCAGTATCAACTATAACCAAATCTGCAAAATATCCCTCTTTTAAAAGACCTTTTTTAATTCCCATTAAATTAGCTCCACCATAGGACATTACCTTTGACAAAGTTCTTATGTCGATGTTCTTCTCTTTAACCAATTTTGTATTACAAATCGCAAAGGCAGTTTCAAGTCCAACAAGTCCCGGACTTCCATTTGCCTTATCCTCTGCAGTATGTGGTGCATGATCAGTTGCAATCGCATCAACAGTTCCATCCAAAATTCCATCTATTAGAGCATCAACGTCAGCTTTTGTTCTTATCGGCGGATTTACTCTGTAGGAATTATCCCAAAGTGCAATATGATGTGGAGTTGCTTCGCAAGTAACCTTTACTCCCTCTTTTTTCCCACGTCTTACAGCTTCCAAAGAGTCGATTGTACTGACGTGGCAAAGATGAATTCTTCCATCCAATCTCTTTGCAAGATAAACATCTCTTAAAGTCATAAGGTCTTCTGCTATTCTATAATCAATTGGAGAAAGTTCACTTTCTGCATGTATCATTATGATTTTATCGTATTTTTTCGCCTCTAGAATCGCTCTGTACATTGTAGTTTCAGAAAGCACACCCTTACCGTCATCGGATAAAAATTTTGCATTTTCAAATTTTGAATAGTCAACCAAATTTTTTCCGTCAAAATTTTTAGTAACTGCAACTATTTGATTTATATCTACTAAATCCAATTCCTTTGCTCTCTTCATTATATCATTATAAGTTTTTAAATCACTACAAATCGGTTTTGTATTTGCCATTGTATTTACAGTTGTATATCCACCTCTTAAAGCTGAAAGTGAGCCTGTTTTTAAATCTTCCTTATAAGTAAAACCCGGATCTCTAAAATGCACATGCAAATCTACAAATGCAGGCATAACAGTCTTTCCCTTTGCATCTATAATTTCATAACTATCATCAAAACTCAAATTTTCGCCAATCTCTACAATCTTTCCATCTTCAATCTTTATCTCTCCAACTTTATTTATATTTTTATCCACCAAGATTGCATTTTTAACTATTTTTTTCATTATGTCCTCCACAAGAATACAAATTATCACAGTAATTACATCTATAAATTCCCTTTTCTCTATTAACTAATATAAATTTATTTGGAACATTTTCGTGGCAAGTTATGCAACGTGGATTTTTACATTTTATAAAACCCTCTACTTTTTCCGGTAAAATCATTGAAAGTTTTTCCTTGATTTTTTCGTTTTCTATGATGTTTACAGTCAAATCTTTATCGATTAAACCTAAAATCGCAAGGTCAATATCCATAACATTTTCAATCTTTATCATGTCTTTTTTGCCATATTTTTTAGAATCTGCATTCATTATAAGTGCAACTGTAAAATCTGCACTATCTAATTCTAAAAGTTTAAAAATTTCATATCCAAGACCCGGTTTAATATGGTCTATTACAATTCCATTTGAAATACTATTAATATTTAACATTATTTTACCTCCAATAATTTTAAGATTAATGCCATTCTGATTATCATACCGAATTTAACTTGATTAAAATACTTTGCTCTAGGATCTTCATCAACTTCTGTCGCAATTTCATTTACTCTTGGCAATGGGTGAAGAATTATCATATCATCCTTTGCTGTTTTCATCTTCTTATTATCTAAAATGTAAGTATCTTTAAGCCTTACATAATCAGCCTCATTGAAAAATCTTTCCCTTTGAACTCTTGTCATATATAGAATATCAAGTTTATCCATAACTTCTTCAATTGTTCTAACTTCAATAAACTCAACATTGTGGTCGTTTAGATACATCTTGATATATTCAGGAATAACAAGCTCAACAGGTGAAATAAAGATAAATTTATTTCCCTTAAACTTTGAAAGTGTCTTAACAAGTGAATGAACAGTTCTTCCGAATTTTAAGTCCCCACAAAGACCGATAGTCATATTTTTCAAAGTTTTCTTATATTGAGAAATTGTAAGTAAATCTGTAAGAGTTTGAGTTGGATGTTGATGTCCACCGTCTCCCGCATTAATAAAAGGAACAAGTGTAACTTCTTTTGCAAGCTCTGCTGAACCCTCGTGCGGATGACGCATAGCTATTATATCTGAATAACAACCAACTGTTCTTATTGTATCTTGTAGGCTTTCCCCTTTAGTTGCTGATGAAACTTTTGGATCCGGAACAGTTATACAACTTCCACCAAGTCTAAGCATAGCCGCTTCAAAACTCAATCTTGTTCTTGTTGACGGTTCAAAGAACAATGATGCTAAAACTTTTCCCCTACATTTTTCTGAAAATTTTTCAGGATTATTATAAATCTCTGCTCCTAACTCCATAAGTTCAAGTAACTCTTCACAAGAAAAGTCCTCACTACTAACTAAATTTCTAAATTCTTTCATACAATCCCTCCTATTAAGTCATCTTGTCATAATCACAAAAAAAGGAAATAACTAAAAGTTATTTCCTAAAATTTAAAATATTAACGAAAAATATTGAATATAATTCCTTTACAAAGTCCTTAACAGCTTTAGTAAAAGGAGATTTTATAAACTTAAAAAAAATGCTAGAAATACATTTTTTAAAAAATGAATTCCTAGCCAAATTACTAAGTTTATTAAAAAGAGAAAATTTAAGAACAAAAACAGAAGAGTCAATTAAACAATTTTTATTGTTATTAAAAACCGACATTTTAACTATATTTGTCATAAATTTTACCTCCGTCAAATTTTCTTTGATTATTATACAACAATAGAATTATAAAGTCAATAGATTTACAAAAGTTTCACAAAAAAACTCCACCTTTTTGGTGGAGTATTTCTATTGCGAAGCAACAAGGTTCCCGGGTACCCTCCCGATGCGAAGCATCGTGGAAGGGTGGGGTTCTTATTTATTCAATAAGTCCGGTTTAAATGTCGGAACCATATCTTTTAAGATATCTGTAATTTCTTTTTTATCCAGAGTGTTTTTAACTTTATCAAGTCTTTCAAGTCCGTCTTTTAGTGCTTCTACATTGTGAACTATCGGTTTTTCTATAAATATTTTTTCGTAATCAGTTGCTACTGAATTTTCCATATTTAATAGTAATTCTTCATAAAGTTTTTCGCCCGGTCTAAGTCCTGTAATCTTAATGTCTATATCCTTATAAGGTTCATAGCCAGAAAGTCTAATAAGATTCTTTGCCAAGTCAAGAATTTTAACCGGTTCACCCATATCGAGTATAAAGATTTCTCCTCCTTTGGCGATTGCTCCTGCTTGTAATACAAGTTGGCAAGCTTCAGGGATTGTCATAAAGTATCTTATTATGTCTTCATGAGTAACTGTAACAGGTCCACCCTCTTTAATTTGATTGATGAAAAGTGGAATTACAGATCCGTTTGAACCTAAAACATTTCCGAATCTAACTGCAACAAATTCAGTTTTGGATTTTTCGTTAAATGTTTGAACTAACATTTCACAAATTCTCTTTGTAGTTCCCATTACAGATGTCGGATTTACAGCCTTATCTGTTGAAATTAAAACAAATCTTGAAACGCCATGCTTATCACAGGCTCTTAGAACATTTAATGTTCCAAAAACATTGTTTTTAATTGCAGAAGTTGAGCTGTTTTCCATAAGTGGAACATGTTTGTGTGCAGCTGCGTGAAATACTACATCCGGTTTATATTTTCCAAAGATAATATCCATTCTTACTGCATCCCTTATTGATTCAATTTCTACAACTAAATCCAAGTCCTTATAATGTCTTACAAGTTCCATTTGAATTTCATAAGCATTATTTTCGTAGATGTCTAAAATTATCAATCTTTTTGGACTGAATTTCGCTATTTGTCTGCAAAGCTCGGAGCCGATTGAACCGCCTCCGCCTGTTACTAAGACCGTTTTATTTTTCAAGAAATCATTTAGCACTTCCTGATCCAATTTAACTTCATCACGTCCAAGTAAATCTCCAATTTCAACATCTCTTAAATCTCTTATATTTAATTTTTGATCATCAATTAATTCATACATTCCGGGAATTATTTTAATCTTCATGGAAAGTTTTGAACAAATATCCGAAATGTCTTGTTGAATTTCTCTATTTGCTGAAGGCATTGCCAAAATAACTTCATCTATCCTAAACTCACTAATAGCTGAAATTATTTTTTCTTTTCCACCAATAACCGGAATTCCTAAAATTTCCGTTCCTACCTTATTTTTATCATCGTCGATAAAAGCTACAACCTTATAACCTAGTTCCTTATGTTTTCTAAGTTCATTAAGTACTAAAACGCCGGCATCTCCGGCTCCAATGATTAAAACTCTTTTAAGTTTCTCAACAGGAATTGAAAAAACCAAATTTTTTCTAGCCTTTGAAAGATATCTAGTACCTGTAACAAAAAACATATCAATTACAAACACAAGTGCTATAACGCTTCTTGGAAATCCTACATTCATCGAAATTAAAAATATTCCTGTTAGAACATTTGCAATAACTATTGCCATAAAAATTCTAAACAATTCTTTAAAATCGGCATATCTCCACATTATTCTATATAAGCCGAACAGAGCGAAAACCACAATTTTAATTAACACTATAGGCACTATCCATCTCATATACATATGCCAATAACTTGTAGGAATATGCCAATCAAACTTTAATAAAAAGCCCAAATAGTAACAAAGATTTATAACTATAATATCCAATATTATTAAAAATATTTTTCTGGCCATTATTATTCTCCCATTTTAAACTCTGAAGATACCAATTTTTTCAAGTATTCTTTTATAGCATTTTGATTTGATTCATCCTTCAACCCATATTCGATACTTGCAATCAAGACTCCAAGTTTATTTCCGACGTCATAAGTTTTTCCGTCGAACTTGTAGCCTAATAAATCTCCTTTTAAAGTTAATTCATTTAAGGAGTCTGTAAATTGTATTTCTCCATTTTTCCCCGCTTTTTGATTTTCCAGAATTTCAAAGATTTCATTTTTAACAATGTATCTTCCGACCATTGCCAAATTTGAATTCGTTTCATCAATATTCGGTTTTTCTATAAGTCTGGTTGAGTCAAAAATATTCTTTTCTATTTCTTTGCCTTCCAAAATGCCGTAATTATGCCTTTTTTCATCAGGCACAATTTCAACACCTACCACTGTTTTTCCGTATCTGTTATAAATATCGACAAGCTCTTTTGTACAAGAACTGTCTTTACAGTCAATTATAACATCACCCAAAACAACGCAGAAATCTTCGCCATTCACAGCTTCTTTTGCACAAAGAATCGCATGACCCAATCCTTTTTGTTCTTTTTGAATTATAAAACTTATCTTACATTTTAATATCTTTTCCAAAGTTTCAATGTCTTTTTTCAAAACATTATTAGAATTTTTAACTCTTAAGTCAATTTCAGAGTTAAAATGTTTATCGATAGTAAAATAATCTTCGTTTACAATGAGAATTACCTCATCAATTCCCGCTTCTACAACTTCTTCAATAACATATTGCAAAGTCGGTTTGTCAAAAATCGGCAACATTGCCTTTGGAACACCCTTTGTTGCAGGGAACATTCTAGTTGCAAGTCCGGCAGTCGGAATCACGACTTTTTTTATCTTCATAATTACACCAATGCCTTTAAATTTTCAATTATATAATCAACTTGTTCATCTGTCAATAAAGTATGAAGCGGTAAAGTAATTTCTGACTTATAATTATCAAAAGCATTCGGATAATCTTTAATATCAAAGCCTAAATTCTTATAAGCTGTATGCATAGGTAATGGCTTATAATGAACATTTGTAGCAATTCCTCTTTCAGCCATTTTTACAATTATTTCATTTCTATCTTCTTCACTTGCACCCTCAATATTTACAATATAAAGATGACAACAAGATTTTCTATCTTCTTCAAAGTGAATAAAAGGCTTTATTCTTGTTCCTTCAAATCCTTTATTATATCTTTCCACAATTTCAAAACGTCTTTTCAAAAGACTTGGATATCTCTTTAACTGAGCTAAACCAATACCTGAAGCAATATCAGTTAAATTGCATTTGTAATTAGGAGCAACAATATCATACTCCCAGGAACCTAGTTTCGTCTTTGAAAGTGCGTCCTTTGACTGTCCATGTAAAGATAAAAGTTGAAATTCTCTATAAATTTCATCATCATTTAAACCTAAATTTCTATTCCAAGTAACTGAGCCACCCTCAGCAACAGTAAAGTTCTTAACTGCATGGAAAGAGAAACAAGTAAAGTCTGCAATACTTCCACTTGGTTTTCCCTTATACACAGCTCCAAGTGAATGAGCTGCATCGGCCATAACTATAACTCTACCGATTTTTTCCTGTAATTTATTATTAGGCTTAAACAAAGATTTCTTTCTTTCTACAATTTCAAAAATCTCGTCATATTTACAAGGCTTTCCTGCCAAATCAACCGGAATAATTACCTTTGTCTTTTCTGTAATAGCATTTTCTAAAGCATCTAAGTCCATAAACTTATCTTCTTTATTACAATCAACTAAGACAATCTTTGCTCCAACATGATGAATAACACTTGCAGATGCAGTATAAGTATATGCACAAGTTATAACCTCATCTCCGGCTCCCACTCCAAGTAACCTTAAAGTAAGCTCCATTGCTGCTGTTGCAGAATTTAAACAAACAGTTTTATCTGTATTTGTAAAAACAGAAAGCTCTTGTTCCAATCTTTTTGTTTTCGGACCGGTTGTTATCCAACCAGACTTCAAAGTATCAACAACTTCATCAATCTCTAATTGGCTAATATCCGGCGGAGAAAATTCTATTCTCATATAATCACTATCCTATCTATTATTATTGTTATTGCTGTTGTTATTATTGTTATTGTTTTTATCATCTTTATCTTTAGTAACATCAGCACTTTCATCACTTTTGTCCAAACTTGGTTTCTTCTTTTTATCAATAACGGCGCCTTTACCGGCTTTGATATTCTTGATTAAAGATTCCTTATCTTCTTCATCAACAACCAAATACTCCACATTTTCAACTTTTTCTTCATTTTTTTTGTCGTCTATAACAACTTTTCCAGTATGGAATTTTTGACAACCCACAAAAGAAAGACAAACTAAACAAATTGCAATTAAATTTCTTTTTTTCATAATGAACTCCTATTCACTATCCTTTTCAACCATAGGTTTCATTGTTGGGAAAAGTAAAACATCTCTTATAGTATCTTGATTTGTCAAATACATAATAAGTCTGTCAATTCCTATTCCCATACCACCTGTTGGTGGAAGACCTATCTCAAGCGCATTGATGAAATCATAATCCATCATTTGTGCCTCATCATCTCCGTTTTCTCTGGCTTCAACTTGTTTTAAAAATCTTTGTTTTTGATCTATCGCATCATTCAATTCACTAAAAGCATTTGCAATTTCTCCACAATTTACAAAAGCCTCAAATCTTTGAGTATATCTCTTGTCTTTAGGATCTCTTTTAGCAAGCGGACTGATTTCAACAGGATGCTTAGTAACGAAAGTAGGTTGAACCATATATTCTTCACAAAATTCTTCAAAGAATAGAGAAATAATTTCTCCCCTTGTAGTATGTTCAGTTATTTCTATTTTCTTTTCAATAGCAATCTTTCTTGCTTCTTCATCAGTTAAAATAGTTTCAAAATCAACTCCTGCATACTCTTTTACAGCGTCAACCATTGAAATTCTTCTCCAAGGCGGTTTAAAGTCAATAACTTTACCCTGTAACTCAACTTCAGACTTTCCAACAACTTCCATACAAACAGTATAAACCATTTCTTCACAAAGTTTCATCATTTCTTCATAATCAACATAGGCTTGATACAATTCAATCGCAGTATATTCAGGATTGTGAAGTTTATCCATACCTTCATTTCTGAACATTCTACCCATTTCATAAACTTTATCGAAACCGCCTACAATCAATCTCTTTAAATATAATTCATTAGCAATTCTAAGATACATATCAATATCTAAAGTATTGTGATGAGTTATAAAAGGTCTTGCATTCGCTCCACCGGGAATTGTATTTAAAATTGGAGTTTCAACTTCCAAAAATCCTCTGCTGTCAAGATATTTTCTAATAGAAGAAATAATTTTACTTCTCATAACAAAAACATCTTTAATTTCAGGATTTACGATTAAATCTACATATCTTTGTCTATATCTTAAGTCAACATCCTTTAAGCCGTGAAATTTTTCCGGTAAAAGCTGTAAAGATTTTGTAAGCAAAACAACCTTTGAACTTCTTATTGATATTTCTCCTGCATGAGTTGTGAAAACTTCACCTTCAACCCCTACAATATCTCCAATATCCAAAGTCTTAACTTCTTCATAGCTTTCGCCTAAAACGTCAAGTTTATTAAAAAGTTGAATCTTTCCGGAAAAATCTTGCAAATCCATAAAACAAACTTTACCATGTCCTCTTTTAGTTCTAATACGACCGGCAAGTCTTACAACTTTTCCCTCATAATTTTCATAATTATCCTTTATCTCTTTTGCATAAATTGTTCCTTCAAACTTCTCTATTTCATGTGGATCTTTACCTGAATCAACTAATTCCTGTAATTTTTGTCTTCTAACCAATAGCATTTCATTCAAATTTTGTTCTTCCACTATACCACCTCTTAATTTCTCTTTATATTTTGTATCTTGTATTCTGCAACATTTCCGTTCGGTAATTGTACTTGAACTTTATTTCCTTTTTTCTTTCCTAAAATAGCTTTACCAACAGGTGATTCATTTGAAATTTTTCCTTCAAGAGGATTACTTTCAGCAGAACCTACAATTGTATATTCAAGCTTTTTCTTACTTTCAACTTGAACTAAAGTAACAGTAGCTCCCACATTAACAGTTTTTGTATCCAGCTCAACTTCATCTATTATCTTTGCATTTGCAATCATATTATCAAGTTTAACAATTTTTTCTTCTATCTGGGCTTGTTCATTTTTAGCTTCATCATATTCGGAATTTTCAGAAAGATCTCCAAAATCTCTTGCAATTTTTATTTTCTCTGCAATCTCTTTTCTCTTAACGGTTTTTAATTCTTCTAATTCTAATTCTAATTTTTTTAACCCTTCAGCAGTTAAAAATATTTCTTTTTCATCCATAATATCTCTCCTTAAAAATTTACAATACTATTCGTATAATTATACTAAATACGAAAAAAAAAGTCAATTCAACAACAGAAATTATATAAGTTTTGTTACAAAATTTTACAAGAGAAAACATTTGACTAAAGTATAATTTTATGATATAATGAATTTATAAGAGTATTAGTGTTGTACATCGTTTAGTTGGTGTAGTGTTATGTTTTTAGTTAAATAATTTTAATAGGGAGGATGTTATGACTAAACTAAAAAAATTTGTTAGTTTATTATTAGTTTCTTTGCTACTGTGTTCTTGTGCATCTTCAGGTATATTGAAAAAGATTGAAAATAAGGTTTTTGATGGAGACGGCAGAGCACAATTAGTTATAGTAAAGGAAAAATTTAAGTCTCCAAAACTTATGTTTCATGGCCCAAGTCTAATTAAACCTAATACAAATCCGGAAGAAATTGAAAAAAATAGAGACAAATATGAAAAAAGTAAAAACAAAGAGTATTCCGATGTAAAAATCGAAGAAAGAGATGGCAAAAAATATATTATTGCCAAAGATTTTAAATATAAGCTAGTTGTTGTAGATGAAAATACAATTTTAGACGAAGAAGATAATGTAAATTATAGATGCTTATCGGATTTATATAAAGACAGTAAAAAATAAGAATTGACTAAACTCCACTTTCGTGGAGTTTTTTGTTTATATTATTTTTGAATTTTATTTATTTTTAACGTCTAGCTACTAATCAAAGATACTTCTTTTATACGTCATCTCGAGCGAAACGTAACAGAGCGGAGTGCAGTCGAAAGATCTCATAGATTTGCTTATTTACAAGCAAATATAAATGTATCGCAGATACATAAAATATGAAACTTTCATACTAAATAGGACTTTGAGAGATTTGCATAATAATTTTATCTAATTATTTTTTATTTCTTTCAGAAATACTATTGCTTGCCAGCAAGCAATAGTTGAGATTTC
>NZ_JAYKBM010000013.1:0-13591 GCF_035282565.1 Parvimonas sp. D9
ATTATATTTTTTCTTATATATTTATAAAGATGAAGTTTATTTACCTTTAATGTCTAGCTACTAAACGAAGTTATCTCTCTTATACGTCATCTCGACCGGAGTGGAGCAAAGCGAAACGCAGCGGAGAGATCTCATATATTTGCTTGTTTACAAGCAAATATAAATGTATCGTAGATACATAAAATATGAAACTATCATACTAAATAGGACTTTGAGAGACTTACATAATAATTTTATCTAATTATTTTACTTTCTATTCAGTCGTTCCATCAAGCCTACTTTTGTTTACAAATAATAGCGGGTCTGACGCAAAGATTGTTCAAATCTTTGATTTGGCTATAATCGACTGTGGAAATCTCATAATTTTAAAAAAACACTTATCTAAATTATCTTACAAAAAAATTTTTTTAAACTACTTTTTTGTGTTTCAAAAAATATTTTTAAGGTATATATTAATTGTGTGGTAGTGTTTAAGATAATAAACTCCTCCCATAAGTTTTCCTTTTCTTTGCTACCACACTCTACATATTGACAGTACAAGTTTTCTTTTTTAATCTTCCCTGATTTTAATATAAATAAATCTTTCACTGTCATTGATATAATTTTGTTGCAATAAAAAGATGGATGTAAAAGAAACACCCATCTTTTTTATTGTGAAACAACAAGGTTCCCGGGAACCCACCCGATGCGAAATATCGTGGAAGGGTGGGGTTCTTATTATACTGTAATTTACTTACTTTTCTTTTCCAAAAATATCTACAAAATCATATTCAAGTTTTTTTGACTCTAAAACTAATAAATTTTTATTTTTTATTAAGATATCTTCAGGAATACCATCTGCTGTTATATATTTTTTGCCATTTTTCTCTATTATTCTAGGATTGTAATATAGTTTAGGAATCGAATAAGCTCCTTTTTCATCTTCACCCTCTGTATCTATTTCTATAAAATCCGCATGTTTTTTCGCAACTTTAAATGCGTCTTCCTGTCTGTCGTATTCTATAGCAGTAGAATTTAAATAAATTCTAATGTAGCCCTTATAAGAAAAATAATCTCTATTTGTGAAAGATTTCATTTCTTCATAAGTTGTACTTTCAGAATATACATATCCTGATAAAGTCAATATACAACAACAGACTAAAATGTATTTAATAATTCTCTTCATAACAAATCCTCCTTTAGAAAATTCTATACAGCTTTTAATTATTCTGATATAGTAGTTTAATTATAACATATTAAATAATGTTTGTAAACATATTTTTAAACTTTCTTCCGATAAAAAATTTATGATATTTTAAAATATTTTTATTTAAGATATTGATGTTAAGAAATAATTATAAAATTTATTATTACACAAAAAAGCGTAGGCAAAAATACCTACGCTTAATTTTATAAATATTAAATTATTTCTAACCTAATCTTTGTTTTGCATCTGATGCTCTTCTTAATGCTTGTCCCGCATAGTTAATTGAAAGCATTAGAACAAGTACTAACATTGATGCAGGGAACCAGATATACATTCTATCTCTTAAGATTGTAGGGTCTAACGCCTTGTTGATAAGAGTTCCAAGTGAAGGTACCCCAGGTGGTAAACCGAATCCAAGGAATGTAAGTCCGATTTCAATTCCCATATTTCCTGCTAAGTCTAAGATAGCACTAATTATAAGAATTGAGCTGATATTTGGTAAAATTCCACCGAACATTATCTTCCAAGCAGGTGTTCCCATTGTCTTAGAAGCACTTATATAATCACGTCTTCCTTCTGAAAGAGCTTTTGATCTTACAAGTCTCGCAATACCTACCCAATAGAATACACTCATTATAAATACGAATGTAACCATATTGTATGAAGGTACTAATGTTACGAATACTATGATAAGCATAAGTATAGGCAATACTTGAATAAAATCTATAATTCTCATGATGATGTTATCTACGATACCACCATAATATCCGATAATCAACCCTACAATAATCCCTACTACATTAGTTAAAATCGTTACTGATGCACCTATAAGGATTGAATTTCTTGTTCCGATGAAAAGTTGTCCCAAGAGAGGTCTTCCTGCTTGGTCAGTTCCTAAAAGATATCCTTCTTCTCCCGGTCTTAAAAATGAATTCATCAGATTTACTTTCATTACTTCTTCTACGTCGAAGAACAAACTTCCTATAAATACTGTCAATATTATTATTGTCAATACTGCAAGTGAAAATGTCGCCAATTTATCTTTTCTAAATTCCCTAACGATTACATGAAAAGCACTTGGTGTAATTTCTTGATTATGTAGGGAAGCATCTTTTTCCATTTCTTTTTTCTTACTCATTTTATCACTCCTCCTACTACTCTATTCTTATTCTTGGATCAACTATACTCATAATGATGTCTGATAACAAACTTCCAAGCAGAGTCATAAATCCAAAAATCATAATCAATGATGTCAATACTGAATAATCTCTTGACAATATAGCTTCCATAAATAATTTTCCCATTCCCGGATAACCAAAGATTGTTTCCATAAATACTGAACCTGAAATAAGTCCTGTTAATGTGAAACCGAAGAATGCGGCTATCGGTAAAAGAGAATTTCTAAAGATATGATGTGAATAAACCTTATCAATAGGTACTCCCTTACTTCTTGCAGTTCTTACATAATCTGAACCTTTAGCATCTATAACTTCATTTCTCAAATATTGAACTGTTGCTGTTGTAGCAATTAAAGCATAACAAATTGCAGGCAATATCATATGTCTTAATCTACTTATAACATAAGCAAATCCTGTAACTCCCGGATCAACTGAGCCTGATGATGGGAACCAATGTAATGTGTAAGCGAATAACAAAATCATAAGCAAGTAGAAGATGAAACCCGGAATGGCATAAGTTACAAAGTTATATAATGTAACAGCTTTATCGAACTTACTTCCGCTATATCTACCCGAGAAAATACCAAGAGGCAATGCTAATGCATATAATAATGTTACACAAAGTAGTGATAACCAAAATGTATTTCCAACTCTTTGTCCTAAAAGTGCAGCTACCGGCATCTTAAATCCATAACTTGTACCGAAATCACCATGGAACATATTTGTAATCCATCTCCAGTATTGTTGGTACCAAGGATCATAGAATCCGAATTTTCTTCTCAACGCTTCTATCTGATTAGGATCAGTTGTTGGTGTAATTTGCCCTGTGAAAGGATCACCAGGCATTAATTTAGCCAAAATAAATACTATGATACTTAATATTATTAGTTGAGGTATCATCAAAAGGAATCTTCTTAACACGGTTTTCCACATATTATTTTCCCTCCTTTTTTGCTACATAGTGAGTATCTGTAAGTTTAACTAAATCAAATACTTTACCATTTTCGTCGTAGTAATCTTTTTCTAATTCTTTATACTCTTGTTCCACTTTTACTCTGTTTGCAATTAATTGCTCTTTTAATCTAGGATCTGTTTCCGGAATGGCCGCAATCAATCTCTTAGTATAAATATGTTGAGGATTTTTGTAAATGTCTTCCTTTGTTCCTCTTTCAACAAGTCTTCCTCTGTACATAATATTTATGTAATCACACATATGCTTTACAACTCCAAGGTCATGAGAAATGAAAAGGTATGACAATCCCATATCTTTTTGAATTTTTTTCATAAAGTTCAAAACTTGTGCTTGAACTGAAAGGTCAAGAGCAGAAACCGGTTCGTCCGCTATGATAAGTCTAGGATTTAAACTTATAGCTCTTGCAACACCGATTCTTTGTCTTTGACCACCGGAAAATTCAAATGAATATTTATATAGTGCATCTCCCGGCATACCAACTATATCTAAAAGTTCTAAAACTCTTTTTCTTTCTTCTGTTACAGTCATTTTTTCAAAGTTTCTTAGAGGTTCAGCAATTATATCGATAACTCTCTTCTTAGGGTCCAAACTCGCCATATTATCTTGGAAAATCATTTGAACATCTCTTGTAAACTCTTTGTCTTTTCTTACCATTTTCTTAGTAAGAGTTTTTCCGTCAAAAATAACTTCTCCACTAGTAATCTTTTCAAGACCGATTATGGCTTTCCCGATAGTACTCTTACCACTACCACTCTCTCCTATAAGTCCATAAGTTTTTCCTTTTTCAATAAATATATCTACACCGTCAACAGCTAAAACATGATCGATTATCTTATTGAAAAAGCCTCCTCTTATAGGATAGTGAACCTTTAGGTCTTTAATTTCTAAAAAGCTCATTAATTACCCTCCTTTTCATCAAAATGAAAATTCTTATAACAAGTACATCTTACGAAATGTCCAGGTTCAACTTCATGCATTGTAGGATTTTCTTCATGTTCTTCATCACTTATCCAAGGAATTCTGGCTTTAAACCTACAACCTTGTCTTGGTAAGTTTTTAAGTGAAGGAACCATACCTTGTATAACGTACAAATCTTCATCATCTGCATCCATTTGAGGAATACTGTTCAACAAACTCCTAGTGTAAGGATGTTTTGCGTTTGTAAATAACTCTAAAACAGGTGCTTCTTCAACTATTTGTCCGGCATACATTACACAAACTCTGTCTGCAAGCTGAGCAACAACTCCTAAATCATGAGTAATCAAAATAATTCCGGCATTGATTTCCTTTTGAATTTCAACCAAAAGGTCTAAGATTTGTGCTTGAATTGTTACATCAAGTGCAGTTGTCGGTTCGTCCGCTATAATAATCTTAGGTTTACAAGCAAGAGCAATTGCAATGATAACTCTTTGTCTCATACCACCTGACAATTCATGCGGATATTGTCTTGCAACACGAGGAGGATTAGGAATACCAACTTGTTCAATCAATTCCAAAACTCTTGCTTTTCTTTCTTCAGCATTCATTTTTGTATGATAAATCAAACCTTCCTCGATTTGTTTTCCTATTCTTTGCAAAGGATTTAAAGATGAAAGCGGATCTTGGAAAATCATTCCAATACCTTCTCCTCTAATTTCATTAAATTCTTTTTCTGACAAACCTACTAAATTTTTCCCTTCAAACCAAATTTCTCCTGTTGAACGAGTATAATTCGGATTATGTAAACCCATAATAGTAGTAGCCAAAGTCGATTTACCACAACCACTTTCTCCTACTATAGCTAGTATTTCATCAGAGAATAATTTCATATCAACGCCATCTACTGCGTCAAAATATTCATCACGGATTCTAAAACTTGTGTGTAAATCTTTAATTTCCAAAAGTAATTCTTTTTGATCCATAGATTCTCTCCCCCTAACTTTGTGTTTTGGTATTATTCTCTATAAATTCATAAACACATTTTAAAGCTCTCTATATTTATAAAAAATCAAAGTGAAAAGGAATAAAAAATTTAAAAAATAATTCCTTATAAAACAAAAATCAACTTAAGATTAAAACAATTTTTGTCAATAAATGTATCTATGTTATAAATTCAATTATAATTATACAATATTTAAAATGAATAATCAAGTGTCTTGAAAACATTTTTAAAGTTCATTGTTCAAAATGATGAGCTATTTTAATAGTGCATATTTATTCATTTTTTATATTTTTTAGAAAAAACGTAATTCTCTTTTTATTTATTACAGTCTCTTTAATAACACAACTTTGTCATATTATCCCCTTGAGCATCAAATAATTTATATCAATTTAATCTGTTACAAAAATAAAAATCATTTTGAATAATTTTACAACTTGTAAAAAGCCAATCGAGGTAAAATCTAAAAATTTTAACCCGAAACAAAAAATAAAATGAAATTCGTTTCTTAAATTTTTATAAAAATTGTGTAAATTACAAAAAACGGCATCTAATCACTCCAGATACCGTTTTTGTTATAAAACATATATGTTTAAAATACTCTATTTCTATTTTTCTACGATTTCAATTTTATCGTCGGCTTTTATCTTTCCGCCTTTTAAAACTTTAGTGAAAATTCCCTCTCTTGGCATTACACAGTCGCCAACAATATGTCTTATTTCACAGCCTAGATGACATTCTTTTCCTATTTGTGTAACTTCAAGTGTACATTCTCCTACTTTTAAGATTGTTCCAATCGGCAATTTGTAAAGGACAATTCCTTCAGTTAAGATATTTTCTGCAAAATCTCCTGCTGAAAGTGTAGGAAGTTTTTCTTTCATAGCTTCCATACTTTCAACTCCAAGCAAACTTACTTGTCTATGCCATTTTCCTGCATGAGCGTCGCCGTTTATTCCGTAATCTTCAATTAATTCTATGTACTCTACGGGATGTTTTTTTATTCCCTTTCTTTCACTTATACTTACTGCTAAAACTTTCATTACTTAACCCTCACAAAATCTCCGCTTTTTCCACCTGATTTTTCCAATAATTTAATATCTGTTATTTCAATATCCCTTTGAATTGCCTTGCACATATCATATATTGTTAGAGCTGCTATTGAAACCGCTGACAGTGCTTCCATTTCAACTCCAGTTTCCCCGACACATTTAGTTGTGGCAATTATTTCTATTTCAAAGTTTTCATAATCCATATTAAATTCAATGTCAACACCAACTAAATTTATCGGGTGGCACATTGGAATTATATCAGAAGTCTTTTTTGCTCCCATAATTCCTGCGACTTGAGAAACAGCTAGAACATCGCCTTTTTTAGCCTTTCCATTTACAACTATATTAAAAGTTTCTTCATTTAATTTAACTTTTGCAAAAGCCTTGGCTATTCTCTTAGTCTTTTCTTTTTCTCCAACATCGACCATTTTCGCTCGGCCTTGATCATTAATATGAGTTAAAACTTTTTCTTCCATTTTAACCTCCGATTTTATTCATATCTCTTGCACTTTCACTTTTTCCGTCTTCAAGATGATGTTTTTCAGGTTTTTCAAAAATTCCTCTCTTAAAGACTTCTTCAAGTTCTTCTCCACTCAAGCCTTTAAGATTTATTTCATCTTTTGAATGTAGGCAAGGTTTTAGTTTTCCATCACTTGTTAATCTTATACGATTGCAATCTTCACAGAATGAACAACTTATAGGGCTTATGAGTCCTATTCTACCTTTTTGTCCCTTTATTTTATAAATTTTTGCAACTCCTGAAACTCCGTCAAACTCCAATTCAGGAACTTTTTCCAAAACAATTTTATTTGAAACAAATTTATCCTTACTCCAATTTGCAGTTTCTCCGATTTGCATAAGCTCTATAAAACGAACTTCTAAATCATAATCATTTGCTAAATTTACAAAGTCTTCTATTTCATCATCATTAAAGCCTCCGATTAGAACAACATTTATCTTGACCTTAAAGCCTTTTTTTATAGCATAAAAAAGACTTTCCATAGTCTTATCAAAATCATTTCTCCTTGTTATATCATTGTACTTTTCTTTTATCAAAGTGTCAAGGCTGAAATTTATTCTTCTAACTTTATTTTCAAAAAGTTCATCTGCCATCTCTTTTAGATAAACTCCATTTGTAGTTATTGCAATATCTTCAATTTCATTAATTTCAGAAATCTGTTTACACAAATTAATAAAACCGCGACGAACCAAAGGTTCCCCGCCTGTTAACCTAATTTTTTTTATTCCGTTTTTCGATGCGACTTTAACTATTTCAACAATTTCTTCAATGGATAGAATATCACTATGACAAAGACTTTCAACTCCACTTTCGGGCATACAGTATTTGCATCTTAGATTACATAAATCGGTAACTGAAATTCTAAGGTAGGTGATATCTCTTCCAAATCTATCTTTCATATAATCTCCTATCTCGATTTTTAATTATTTTTCTCTTCCAGCAAAATTAAATCTTCTTTTTTTAAAGTTATAAAAAGATTTTTTTCGTTTTCAACCTTTTTCCAAATATCCTTTGTCACTTCAACTCTTATGGATTTTCTTGCACCTTTTTTACGAACTAGGATTATATAAGTAAAGACATCTTCAATAACCTTATCTATTTCAACTTCAAATGAGTTTTCTTCTGATTTTATAAATTCGATAAAGTGAGCACGAACTCCCAAAACTTTATGATTTTTTAAAATCATATCGCTAGTTTCAAGCTCAACATCCCAGTCCTTTGCTCTAAGTCTATTTTCTGAAATCTTTTCAATTTCAGAAAAGTTTTTACAACCAGAAATCAGACAGGACGAAAAAGTTTTTGGATTTTTAAAAAGCTCTTTCTTTTGCATAAGCTCTTCGCTTTTCCCTTTGCACATTACACAAATTTCATTGCAAAGTCTATATACTTCTTCCCTACTATGTGAAACTAAAATTGTAGGAATATTGTATTTTCTTAAAACTTCAGAAACTTCCAATTCTATTTTCCATTTCAAATAGTCGTCCAATGCAGAAAAAGGCTCATCTAAAAGTATAATTTCCGGCTTGTTTATAAGTAATCTCGCAAGAGCAACTCTCTGTTTTTCTCCACCAGAAATTTCATTTATTCTTTTATCTTTTAAATGAGAAATTCTCATCTCTTCAAGTTTTTCCATAATTAATTTATCAAATTTTTCTTTTTCTCTTATACCCACTTTAATATTTTCATAGACATTCATATTAGGAAAAAGGGCATAATCTTGAAACAAATAACCTATTTTTCTGTCTTTTGGAGAAACATTTATCTTTTTTTCAGAGTCGAATAGAACTCTATCATTTAAAATAATTCTTCCTTTATCGGGTTTTTCAATTCCTGCAATACATTTTAAAGTAAGACTTTTTCCACTTCCTGATGCTCCTAAAAGCCCCATTATTTCATTGTCAAATTCAAATTTCGTTCTTAAATTAAATTTTCCGAAATTTTTTTCAATATCAACATAAATCATAAATTACTCCAATTTTTATTTAATCTTTAACCGCTTTTTTTCCAACATATTTATAATGATAAGAACTGTAAATGAAATTACAATATTCACAAGCACCCATTTATATGCTAAAGCGTCATTTCCCGTTCTCCAAAGTTGATAAACAGTTGTAGAAATTGTTGCTGTATCTTTCGGAGTATATCCTGAAACCATACTTGTCGCCCCATATTCTCCCAAGGCTCTTGCAAAACTTAAAACAAGTCCCGCTAAAATACCCTGTTTACAATTAGGTAAAGTAATTCTCCAAAAAATCCAAGTATTACTCTTTCCAAGTGTTTGAGCAACATATTTTAAATTCATATCGAAATTTTGAAAAGAACTTCTAGCTATTCTATACATTAGAGGAAAAGTTACGACTACAGTTGCAAAGATTGCAGAATACCAATTCATAACAAGTCTTATTGAAAATTTTTCCAAGAAAAAACTTCCTATTGCACTTTTCGGAGATAATAATCTCAAAATGAAAAAGCCGATAACCGTTGGTGGTAATACTAAAGGAAGTGTTAGGATAACATCCAAAATTCCCCTTACAAATCTATTAAGTTTTGAAATATAATATGCTAAGAATATCCCGATAAAAAAAGTTATCACAGAAGAAATTAATGCAATTCTCAGCGAATTTAAAAGAGGATAAAGATCCATAAACACTTCCCTTTCTTATTACTATTTTGTATTTTTATTTAAATTATTTCGCCATTGTAAAGCCAACTTTTTCAAAAATTGCCTTACATTCATCACCTTTTAAGAATTCTAAAAATTCTTTAGCTTCTTTTGCGTTTTTTGAATTTTTCATAATTGCAGCTGGATATAAAACGGGAGTCTTAATCATTCCTTCTTTTGCAGTTGCAACAACTTCAAGTCCTGCTGAATAAGCGTCAGTTGCATAAATTATACCACAGTTTGCAACTCCTTCTTTAATCCAAGTTGTAACTTCCTTAACATTACTTCCGAAAGTAACTTTCTTTTGAATTTCATCCCAAATTTTTAAATTTTTCAAAAGTTCTTCTGAATATTGTCCAACAGGAACGTCAGAGTTTCCAAGTGCTATTTTAGAAATTTCAGCCTTTGTTAAATCTGTAAAATCTTTAAGACCTAAAGAATTTCCCTTTACAACAGCAAGAACAACCTTATTTTCTAAAAGATTAAATCTAGATGATTCGTCAATAACTACATTAGTTTCAGGAGTCTTTGACTTATCCAAAGCATTCATTTGTTTTTGAGCAGCAGAAATGAAAATATCCGCATCAGCACCTTGTTCGATTTGTTTCTTTAAAGTTCCTGAAGAATCAAAAGTATAAACTAATTCAATATCTTTATGTTTTTCTTCATATACTTTTTTAATTTGTTCCATAGTTTCAGTCATTGAGGCTGCACAAAAAACATTTAGTTTTTTCTTTTCTGTCTTTTCTACTTTAGTTTCTTTATTATCTACTTGTTTAGAAGAACAAGCAGTAATTCCGAAAATCATTGTTAAAACTAAAAATACTCTTAATAATTTTTTCATAAAATACTCCTTAAAATTTATTTGACCTATTCCAGTCAAATAAATTTTAACATCTAATGGAAAATAAGTCAATAACTAATCTTTAGTTATCTTGCAAATAATCGAACGTTTTTTTACTAAAATAACCATTGCGGGTGTGGGGTTTTTAATAATTATATAATTTTTTTATTTTTTACTATATTTTTTCTACTATATTTATAAAGATAATTTGATGCCTATCTACCTTTAACGTCTAGCTATTAAACGAAGACTATTCTCTTATACGTCATCTCGACCGGAGTGGAGCAAAGCGAAACGAAGTGAATCTAGCCCTAACTTTGCTTGTTTACAAGCAATAGTAGGTCTGACGCAAAGATTGTTCAAATCTTTGATTTGAGTACAATCGACTGTGGAAATCTCATACTTATTCTTGTTTACAAGAATAAGTAAATGTATCGTAGATACATTTAGAAATTTTTTATTTCTTTCAGAAATACTATTGCTTGCTAGCAAGCAATAGTTGAGATCTCTCCACTCCGTTTCACTACGGTCGAGATGACGTGTTGGGAGTATTTCTTTGCAAAATATTGTGACGTGAATTATTTTGTTTTATAGACAATTACCCCCGTCAGACCTACTTTTGTTTAAAGTTAGGGCTAGATTGACTTCGTTTCACTTCGCTCAAGATGACGTGTTGGGAATATTTCTTTGCAAAGTCCTATGACGTGAATTATTTTGTTTATATAATATATTTTTAAATAAAATTATATGATTTTTTATTTTTTCTATATTTATCTTCTACTATATCTAATAGAGACAATTTAAAATTTATTTACTTCTAACGTCTAGTTACTAACCGAAGTTATTTCCATTATACGTCATTTCGACCGAAGTGGAGCAAAGCGAAACATAGTGGAGAAATCTCATACTTTTGCTTTAGCAAAAGTGAATGTATCGTAGATACATATAGAAATTTTATTTTTTATTTCTTTCAGAAATACTATTGCCTGCCAGCAAGCAATAGTTGAGATCTTTCGACTTCGTTACACTTCGCTCAAGATGACGTGTTATGGGCATCTCTTTGCAAAGAACTTTGACGTGAATATTTTTTCACAAATAAGAACCCCACCTTTCCACGATGCTTCGCATCAGGTGGGTTCCCAGGAACCTTGTTGTTTCACAATAAAAAAGCAAGCTTAAAACTTGCTTTTAAAATTAACTATTTTCTCTTTTTTATTAAACCTAACCCAACTAAACTAACTAGTGCCATCGCTAATGAACCAGTAGCTACTGCAGTCTTTGGTAATTTTGCTTTTCCACTCTCTTTACCAACTTCCGGCTTTAACATTTCATTTTTATCGTTTGATTTTCCGTTTTCACCATTTGATTTATTATTTCCACCGTTTGGGTTTGAATTTGATTCCTTTTTAGTAGCACTTGCAACAAATACAGTATCTTTTTCAATTACAGTATTTTTTTCAGGTGTCCATTTCAAATCCTTATATCCTTCTTCAAGTTCAACATTTGGGAAATATTTTTGTTCTAAAACTGTTCCCTTCTTAACAGCATAAGTTTTAACTTTTCCTTTTTTTACTCCCTCTCCAAGTTTAAAAGTTACTTTTGCATGAGTTTTAGGAATAACTTGTTCATCTTCTATTTCAAAGACATCAAGTGGTTTCCATTTTCCAAATACTTCCATATCTTTTGTTATTTTAGTATCTTTTGTAAACTTAGTACCTGAACCATCAGCATTTGTATTCCAACCTTCAAAATTATAATTTTTCAAACTCTTATCTGAAATTTTAGCATTTGTTTCAGTTGAATTAGCTATTGATTGTCCTGCAAGAACGCTGATTTTTTCATGTTGTTGTTCTTTATCTCCAAATTTTGTAGTATTTTTATTGAAATCAATAACATTCTTAATTTTTACTTCAACAACTTTAACTCTTGTGCGTTCTCCTCCAGCTTTTTCTGCATAAGAAATAGCCAATTTTACAGAATTTTTTTGAGCATCTTTTAGAAAACTTTCTTGTATATAAGTTCTAAAAGTCCATTTAACAGGTTTACCTTTTGTTCTACCTACTAAGTTAGTTGCATAAATCATGTATCTTGAATTTTTAGCTAATGTATTCAATTCTCCTAATTTAGAACCTGAACCTTTTGTGAAGAATCTTTCAATATCATTATCAAAATCTTTTTCACCTTGTTTTCTGAATTTATAAGCATTTTCCCAATTAATATCGTATGAAAAAGCAGTTGCAGGTCCTTTTGGCTTTTCTCCATTTATCTTTAAATTTTCAGGATCTTTTAAAGAATTTGGAAGTAAAATTGAATGCCAATTATGATTATTCCATCCTTTTGGTGAAACAAGAGGCGCATAAACTCCTCCACCCTCAGAATTAACATTTGAAACAATTTCCCAATCAATATAAATTCCTCTCTCATCTTTGTTCAAATTAGCCTTATTTACTTTGATTGAATTTTCAATATTAACATCTTTAGCTTTGTTTCCAACAGTGAAAGATGTTGTCTTAGTTAATTCCTGAGCTGAAAATCCTTCGGCTTTAACATTTGTAGCAACTATGCTCGCAGAAACGGCTAAAGTTAATAAAAATGCCGAAAACCTTTTTGTTAAATTACTAACTCTCATGAATATCCCCCTTTTAAAATTATTCTTTTAAATAGTATCATAAAAATATATCCTTGTCAATTTATATATGAGACTTTTTTGTAATTTTAATATACAAATTTATTCACGAATATTTTCTCTCCTATATATCATTTTGAGTTAAATCAACTCTGTTCTACCAAACTCGAGATGACGTGTCAGAAACTTTTCTTTAAAATTACTTTGACGTAAATTTTTTTCCTTACAAAAAAGAGAACATCTATTCGATTTTAGATGTCCTCCTATCAACAGCGTTCTATGCTGTATATTATTTTGTTATAGCTTGTTATTTAAAAGATTTTTATATAGAAATATTATAAGTTTTCTTTTCTCTTTCTTCTAAATACTGAAAATATAACTGTTCCTGACAATCCTAATAATACTGTATATAGAGCTGAATTACTTCCTGCTCCTGTCTTTGGTATTCTTTGTTCAGGTGTCCTTACGTTTGTTACTACAAAACCTTCTTTTTCATTTCCTGTAATAACACTCTTGTATCCATTTCCAACCGGTTCTTCTTTGATTGTATAAACAATTTTCTTTCCCGCTTTGTATTCGTCAAGATCTGTAAAGCTTCCTGTCCAGTTATTTGCTTTTGTTAAAACCAGTTTCTT
>NZ_JAYKBM010000014.1:0-12383 GCF_035282565.1 Parvimonas sp. D9
TACAATTCAACTTCTATTTTATTCACAGGTGCTGTGATTTTACTTCCATCTGTTCCTAACCACTCTTTTGTTATTTTGACATTTCTTGTCGGCGGTATCATCGGTGTCCATTTCGGTGTTTCTTTGTTTGTAATTACAAAACCTTTTGTTATATCATTTGAATCTTTTTGAACTATTTCAGTTTTATATCCAGGAATTGCTTTTTCTTCAATAGTATAGTTTATAAGAGTTCCATCATCTTTGTATTTATCAAGATTTTCGAAAGTATGTTTCCAATTATTAGTTTTAGATAATTCAACTTGCTCTTTTACTACTCCATCTGCTTTTAAAGTAACTTCAACTTTTTCTAAAGCCTTTCCTTTCCATACTTTTTCTATCGGTATTGAAATTCTTTCTTTCTTGTTTGTAATAGTTTTAAAAGCCACCTTATTTGTTCCAAAATCATCAGGTTTTATTTTTATTTCCTTATTATCCAGTTTATAGCCTTTAGGTGCTTGTATTTCTACTAAAGTATAATCATCTTTCAATAAATCCTTTATTTCTATTTCGCCTTGCTCATTCGTTACATACTCACCTACAACCGCATTATTTCTATCTCTAGTTAATTTAAATTTTGCTCCTTTAAGAGATTCTCCTTTTTCTCCCTCTTTTTTTATCTTTATAGAATAAACATATCCCTCTGCTTTACCTCCTGCTGTGAAGTATCTATAGTCATTATGTGCATCTCTTTCTTGAATTTTTTCTCCTGTAAGTTTTACTTTGTTTTTAAATACTTCTCCGTCAATAGGAGTATATCCGATTTTTACTTTATAATATACTGTAATCCCTTCTGTAGCGCTTAAATCTCCAAAATTTAATTTAAAACTCTTTCCATTAGGATTCCAATTAACTGTTACACTATTTGTAATATCAATTTCATTTTTAAGTTCATAATCTCCTTTATCACCTGACCATTGCCAATTGCCTTTAACTACTTTAAGTTTATCCTTTAGATATTCAACTTTCTCTCCGTCAAGAGTATCTTCAAGCCATCCATTCTTTATCTCTTGACCTTTTCTATTTATAAATACAGCGTAAGAAATTACATTTCCATCAGTTGAAGATTTCCAAGATGCTTTTTGTAAATAATCTCCATTCGGTTTCCCTTGTCCATCCCAATCAATGGAACCTCCACTTATATGCTTATTTCCTATTTTAAAATTTAAATCAATTTTTTTCTTTTCTTTAAATTTTACATGATCAATTCTGGAATAGAAAAATAGACTTCCTTTTACTCCTGAATGAGTTTCAGGATAATTAGTATAAGTTAGAGTAACTGTTTTTTGATTTGTATCTACTTTTGCTTTAGCAACTATATTCCCTTGAGAATCTTTTACATCAAATTCTGCAGGAGTACTTACAAAAACTAATTCATCAGGTAATTTTATAGTAGTTGTATCATCTTTTTTTACCTCATGATCCGGAAGCTCAAAATCCATATCAACCTTAACTGTCTGCCATTGTATCACAGTCCCTAGCGGTCCTCCACTTTCGCTTTTCACAGTAATTTTTTTTATCACATCGTCGTGAGTCTTTACAGGTCTCATTTGAACATTTTTTGCTTCTTTCAACAAATTAAATTCTTTTTCTTTAGAATTTTTTTCATTTGATTTCTGTTTTGTCTCCTTTTCAAGTTTATTAGAATCCTTCTCCTCTTTTGATTTTATACCTTTTTGCCCATTAGGTAAAATTTTATTCTCTTTATTGCCAACATTATTTACACTTGTTTTTTCATTTGAAGTTTTATCGCTTGTAGTTTGTTCCATTGCTACTGCCGGAACAATACTGGATATTGTAATAAATATTGCTAACAATAAAGTAATAATCTTTTTCTTCATTATTACTCTCCTCTCATAATTTTTGAACAAAAAATAAACTTTATGTAAGATTGTTAATAAATTAAAACAATTTCTAATGTAATAATTGTTAAAAGTATATTTTTTATAATTAATAACTGATTTCATAAAGTTAACTCCGATAGATTATACCATAATTGAAATAAGTTGTCTACTTTTTGTTTAACATATAAAAATAAGTTAATATAAATTACATACATAAAAATATTACTCTGTCTAATTTTATTGTTTTAATTAAAATTCTTAAAATAAATTTTTTCTAATATCTATTATTTTAAAACAACAACTTTACTATTTTTTTATGCTTTACATCATACACAACTGATTTTAAACAAAAAAAGTTTAGTAACTAAAACTGAAAAAATCAGTATTAATCACTAAACTAAATTTATTTTTTAATTACTTTTATAAACTATAACCGGAGTATTTATCTCAACATTTTCGTAAATTTGTTTTACTTTATCCAGCGGTGTATTTATACAACCATAACTACCTGATGTTTTGTAGATGTTTCCGCCAAATTTTCCATTTCTCCAAGGTGCGTCGTGAATTCCTACGCCTGTCCAATTTATCGGCATCCAATAGTCAACATGTGCAACATAATTATATCCTAGTGGAGATAATCCTTTTAGATTTCTGTCTTTTTCTCTACTCCAAACTTTCATAACTCCAATCGGTGTTTCAACCTTTTTGCTTACATCTCCTGTAACTATATCTGTTTCTAAAACAAGTTTTCCTTCCTTGTAAAGCCACATATGTTGTCTAGTTAAATCAATTTCAATGTAAGTATTACCTATATCATCTTCTTTGTCATAATATAATCCTTTGTGTATGAATACAGGCTCAATAGATTCAGATTTAAAATTCAATAGCTTTTCAACTAAAAGATCTTTCGTCTTATTAACATCAATCTGCCAACCATATATTCCATCTTTACCCGGAACTGTAATTTCTCCTTTTCCGGTAGTTTTAAATTTTCTATCCATTCCAAAAGTGTCATATTTGATCGCAAGTCTTCTTACATAATCTCTCGCCTTTTGTTCATCCGGTTTTAGTTCTCCATCAACAAAGGTAAAAATATTTGCCAAAAGTTCACCGTCTAAAACTTCTTTATTTGAACCGATATTAATTTCATATTTTAATTTTGAAATTTTTTCATATTTTGAAAGAGCATCTTGTAGTGATTTATCATCTTTTTTTAACTTCGGTTGTTCTGAAATTTTACTCATATCAATGCTTTCTTTTCTTTCAGACAACGCAATCAAAATAGCCTCTTTTAATTTTTCTTTAGTTGTGTAAGTTCCCATGATTTCACTTTGTATGGCATACTTACCGTCCTTATATACAATCTTAGCATCTTCAGGATGTTTTAAGCCCTTTAAAATTAAAGTATTTTTTAAAAACTCTTCAAACTTATCATTATCATAACTTACATTCACTTCTAATTTAAAATCACGACTTGTGAAAAATGCTAATGGCCAAGCGAATTGATTTTGTAAAATTTTTTTGTCAGCTAAATATTCTTCCTTGTAATTTATCTTTTCAGGTTTAAAAAAATCACTCTTTCCGTCAGAACGATTTAATTTAATGGAAACATCTGTCCAATCTTTGTTAAAAACATCATCTATCATTACATAACTTACATCATTCCCATTTACTTTAGTATTAGGTAGAGCTATAAAGGAAAATATAATGACTCCTAACAAATAAATCGATATAAATAGTGCTCCGAAAAATATGCTTATCTTTTTTATTAATTTTTTTCTTGATGTTTTTTTGTTATCTTCTATCAAAAAATACACCTCCATTTTTGTGAAAATATATTATTATATACCATGAATTTAAGTATTATAATCATTCTATTTAATTATATTAATATATCAAAAGAATATTAAACTAACATTATCATCTAATTTTATCATATTTAATTTTAAAAGTAAAATAATTAAAAAACTTGTATTTCTTTAGTTAAAAGTTTATAATATATTTAGTAAGGAGGAAAATAAATGCTTAATATTTTTTTAATTTCCGACTCTACGGGAGAAACAGCGGAACAACTTGCACGTGCCGCTCTTGCTCAGTTTAACAACATTGAGTATTCTCTTGAAAGATTTTCTCATATAAGAGAATTTTCGGATCTTTCTGAGATACTAAACAAATGTAAAGAAACTGAGAATTCTATTTTATTTTATTCTTTGGTTGACGCTCCACTTTTGGATTATGTTAAAAAGTTTTCAGAATTACATTCTATAACAAATGTAGATTTACTTTCTGCGTCCATTTTAGCTATTCAAAGAGTGAGTAATATTACTCCTGGAAATACACCAGGTGCTCTTAGAAAACTGAACGAAGAATATTTTAAAAGAATTGACTCTATTGAATTTGCAGTTCGTTATGACGATGGAAAAGATCCAAGAGGAGTTTTGATTGCAGATCTTGTAATAATTGGAATTTCTCGTACATCAAAAACGCCTCTGTCAATGTATCTTGCAAATAAAAATATTAGAGTTGCAAATATTCCTCTGGTACCAGAAACACCTGTACCTGAAGAATTATTTCAAGTTTCGCCTAAAAAAATTATAGGCCTAACTAACACACCCGAAAAGTTGGAAAGCATAAGAAAGGAAAGACTGAAATCTTTAGGTCTCCCTGATAATAGTATTTATTCAAATTCAAATAGAATACTTGAAGAACTTGAATATTCTAGCCGAATAATGAAAAAAATAGGCTGTCCTGTAATAGATGTATCAGCAAAAGCTATCGAAGAAACAGCTGACATTATCTTAAAACATCTATTAAAAATTAATAAGTAATTGGAGGAAAAAAATGAGCAAATTTGTTTACAATTTTGATGAAGGCAATAAAGATATGAGAGCTTTATTGGGCGGTAAAGGTGCCAACCTTGCCGAAATGACTAACATTGGACTAAATGTTCCTTTTGGTTTTACTATTACTACAGAAGCTTGTAATAATTTTTACAAAAATGATGAAAAAATTTCTGAAAGTCTAATTGAAGAAATTAAAACTCATATTAAAGACTGTGAAAACAAGCTACAAAAAAGTTTTTCAAGTACAGAAAATCCTCTATTATTTTCTGTAAGAAGTGGTGCCGTTATATCAATGCCTGGTATGATGGATACTATTCTTAACTTAGGTCTTAATGATAAATCAGTTATCGGTCTTGCAAACTCTACAAATAATGAAAGATTTGCATTTGACAGCTACAGAAGATTTATACAAATGTTCAGTGATGTTGCTATGGAAATTCCAAAAATTTACTTTGAAAATGAACTTGACAGAATCAAGGAAGAAAAAAATGTAAAAATGGATACTGAATTAACTGCTGAAGATTTAAAAATTTTAGTTGAAAAATTTAAGAAAATTTTTAAACAAGAAACAGGGAAAGAATTTCCACAAGACCCAATCGAACAATTAATCATAGCTATTAAAGCAGTTTTCAAATCTTGGATGAATCCTAGAGCTATCGTTTATAGAAAATTAAATGGTATTGACGATTCACTTGGAACTGCTGTAAATGTTCAAGCTATGGTTTTCGGTAATATGGGTAACACAAGTGGTACTGGTGTAGCTTTCTCTCGTAATCCAAGTACAGGAGAAAATAAATTATTCGGAGAATTTTTAATGAATGCACAAGGTGAAGACGTTGTTGCAGGTATTAGAACTCCTGAATCAATTGAAAAGCTAAAAGAAATTATGCCAGAAGTTTATGATGAATTCTTAAGAATTGCAAAAACTTTAGAAAAACATTACAAAGATATGCAAGACTTGGAATTTACAATTGAAAAAGGTAAATTATACTTATTACAAACAAGAAACGGAAAAAGAACTACAGATGCTGCAATCAATGTAGCAGTAGATTTAGTTAATGAAGGATTGATTTCTAAAGAAGAAGCTATTTTAAGAGTTGAACCAAAGAGTTTAGACCAACTTCTTCACCCTATATTCAATGCTGAAATGGTGAAAAACACACCTATATTAGCAAGAGGACTAGCCGCTTCTCCTGGAGCTGCAAGTGGTAAAGTTTATTTCCACTCAAAAGATATAGTTGATGCAGTTAAAGCAGGAGAAAAAGTAATCTTAGTTCGTCAAGAAACTTCTCCTGAAGACATCGAAGGAATGGTTGAAGCTGAAGGTATCTTGACTGCAAGAGGTGGTATGACTTCTCATGCTGCAGTAGTTGCAAGAGGTATGGGTAAATGTTGTATCGCTGGAGCAAGTGAAATCAAGGTTGATGAAATCGAAAGAGTTATAAAAACTCAAAACGAAGTTATCAAAGAAGGAGATGTAATTTCTCTTGATGGAACAACAGGAATTATTTACAAAGGTGCAATTGAAAAATTAAATCCACAATTAACTGGAAACTTTAAAATCTTTATGGATTGGGTAAATGAAATTAAAGTTTTAGGAGTTAGAGCAAACGCAGATAACCCTAGAGATGCAAAACAAGCTGTTGAATTTGGAGCTGAAGGAATTGGACTTTGTAGAACTGAACATATGTTCTTTGACAAAGATAGAATCCCTGTTGTAAGACAAATGATTCTTTCAGAAAATACTGAACAAAGAGTTGAAGCATTAGAAAAAATTAGACCAATGCAAGAAAAAGATTTCTATGATATCTACTCTGTATTAAAAGAAAAATCAGTAACAATCAGATTGCTTGATCCGCCTCTACATGAATTCTTACCTTATGAAGACGAAGATATTAAAAACTTAGCAAAGGAAATGAATATCGACGAAGCTCATCTAAGAGATGTAATTACAGATTTGGAAGAAGTAAATCCAATGCTTGGACACAGAGGTTGTAGACTAGCAGTTACTTATCCTGAAATATATAGAATGCAAGCAAAAGCTATAATAAATGCTGCAATAAAAGCACAAAAAGATTTGAATATCTCAATTACTCCTGAAATAATGATTCCATTAGTTGGAGAACTTGAAGAATTAAAATATGTAAAAAGAGAAATCGTTGAAGAAATCGAAATGACTCTAAAAGAATTGAACGAAAACATTAAGTACAAAATTGGAACAATGATTGAAATTCCTAGAGCTGCCCTACTTGCTGATGAAATCGCAACAGAAGCTGAATTCTTTAGTTATGGTACAAATGACTTAACACAAATGACATTCGGTTTTTCAAGAGATGATGCTGGAAAATTCTTAAACGAATATGAAAATAAAAAAATATTCGACTTTAATCCATTTGCAAAATTGGATCAAAAAGGCGTTGGTAAATTAGTAAAAATGTCTTTCAAACTTGGAAGAGAAACTAACCCTCATCTTCATGTAGGAATTTGTGGTGAACACGGTGGCGATCCTGATACAATTGAATTTTTAAATTCTGTAGGAATCGACTATGTATCATGTTCTCCTTTCAGAGTGCCAATCGCAAGACTTGCAGCAGCACAAGCAAAAATAAAACAAAGTAAATAAAATTTAACTAAAAGAAATATAAAACAAAATGGATAGCAAAATGCTATCCATTTTAATTTATATATACAGCAAATATGACCCCTAAGACTTTCCGTCTTCAACATATTTCACATAAAGTGCTAAAATAGCACAAAAGAGAAATCCAAAAAAACTAAATAAAACTATATATTTATTTTCATAAGTTAAAGCTCTCTCTAAAATTTTAGAACTTAACATAATATCCCCAGCGAAAGAAATTACAATAAGTTTATTTTTAAACTTGAAAATATATAGAATAATTTTTAGTATAAAAACACTAATAAATACTAGGTAAAAATACATCAAACTTCTGCAATCAATATATTCAAATAAAAACAAATATAAAGGTATGTAAATAACAATAATTAATAATATTCCTAAAAACTTTTTTATAATATTATTTTTACTTTTATCTAACTTCATTTTGTATTCCTCACTCTATCCAATTTGTAGTCTGCTCAAAATTTGTAAAAAATCTTCTTTTTATTTTTTCTTTTTAGTTTTAGGGAAAGGCAATTCATCATACATTGTTTCAAATAAGCCTTTTAGATACATTTTATCTTCCACATCATCAACCAAAAGCATTTCTTTTGCTCCTTCGTAAGGCAATTGAAATTGTACGTCAGAAACATAGTCAATAGCTTTCTTTGTAGCTTTTACTAAAAATCTGTCATCATATATTCCACCCATAACTTTTTCTTTATAATAGATAATATATTCTCCCATCATCGCCCTATATTTTATATCTTCAAGTTCAGATAACTGTTCTAAAATATATTCTAAATATTCTTTACTTGATTCCATAATAACCTCCTAAAAAATGCTTTTTACTACTTAAATACTAACATTATCTACTGAAAAAATCAAATCTTTTATTTAGTAAATTCAAAAAAGTCGGTTTACCCCGACTTTTATGCTAATTTTGAATATTCTATTGCTATTTTACTTGCAAGTTTTGCATTATTGAATACTAATCTGATGTTAGCTTCTAAGCTCTTTCCTTGTGTAAGTTTTTGAACTTTATCAAGTAGGAAAGGTGTTGTATCTTTTCCTTTTATTCCATTTTCGTCTGCTTCTTTTAAAGCATCTAAAATTGTCTTATCAATTAACTGTCTATCCATTGAATATTCTTCTGGAATAGGATTTGCAATAACAACTCCACCATTTAGCTCTAAATCCCATTTAGCTTTTAAAACTCTTGCAATTTCATATTCTGAATTTATTTTACTAACTTTAAAATCACTTTCTCTTGTATAAGATGCAGGTAATATATTAGTTTGGTATCCATAAACAGGAACTCCCTTTGTTTCTAAATATTCTAAAGTAAGCCCCATATCTAAAATTGATTTACAACCTGCACAAACAACTGCAACATTCGTATTTCCTAATTCTTTAACTATTTCGTCTCTAAACTCAATTATTTCTTTAACTTTCCAAGTAGTATCTATATGTAGCAAAGGAAATAGAGGCTCATCTGGAAAAAACTTTTAAAACTAAATGCAATAACACTGAACTATCTTTCCCAATACTGTATAACATTATTGGATTTTCACATTCTGAAGCAGCCTCTCTTAAAATATATAGCTTCAGATTATAATTTATCTAAATTCGATAAAACGTCCATACATCCTCCCTATAATGAATTTAAATATTATCTAGTTCAAAAAAATTTTTTATTTGATTATTATAATTAATATTTTTATTAAACCTATTAACTAATATAGCACTCATTCCAACTGATTTTGCACCAAAAATATCTTCTTTAATATTATCTCCAAACATAACAGATTCCTTAGGTAAAGCACCTAAATCATGCATTGCAAAATTAAATATAGCTTTTGAAGGTTTTGCAGCTCCAACTTCTTCACTAATATAAATATGATCTATATAATTTAGTAACCCTGTGACTTTTAATTTACTCATTTGACCATCAGTAGGACCATTTGTAATAATTGCTATTTTCTTTTTAGCTTTTTTAATTTTTTTCATAAAAGGAATAACATCATTAAATATTTTAATTTTAATATTCCCTTCTTCCATAAATATTAAATTAAATTCTTTAGCTTTTTCATCTACATTATTTACTCCAAAAAAATTTAAAATATCAGAATATCTTCTTGTTCGATATTCTAATTTATTAAGTTTTCCTTCAAGAAAAGAGTTCATTAATTTAACTTCATTTGAAATGTATTTCTCCTTAAAAAGATGAATATCAATTCCATAATTCATTAATTGTCTATTGATTCTAATATTAGCTTTTTCCTTTGCTGATTTATAATTACATAACGTATCATCTAAATCAAAAAAATAGTATTGATAATCATTCATACAACACTCCTTTATCAATTAATAATATAAAATACTTGTATTATTTTAATATTTACCAATTTTATACTTAATATTTTTTATAGCTTTTATTAATTCATCTAATTGTTCTTCTTCAAAAATACTAGGTACCATTTTTGTGATTGACTTGGTACTTTGTAAATTTTTTTCTTATCAATTTCCCACTTACTACCTTCATCTAATATTTTTATCATTTTACACAACTTTTTACTATAATAAACCTATATATATCTTTATTTTCACCTAGATAAACAATATCAATATCTTTTGGTATATTATTAATTATATTAGATATCCACACACTATCATTAACATTGTCCTTTATTAAAATAATATCATCAACAACATTTAAAATATGCTTTTGCACTTTAATTATATCATACTAAAAAACCTTTTTCAAAATAGCAATTTTTAAAATATAAATTCAAAAAAGTCGGGGCTTTCCCGACTTTTATGCTAATTTTGAATATTCTATTGCTATTTTACTTGCAAGTTTTGCGTTATTGAATACTAATCTGATGTTAGCTTCAAGGCTCTTTCCTTGTGTAAGTTTTTGAACTTTATCAAGTAGGAAAGGTGTTGTGTCTTTTCCCTTTATTCCATTTTCGTCCGCTTCTTTTAAAGCATCTAAAATTGTCTTGTCAATTACGTTTCTATCCATTGAGTATTCTTCAGGAATAGGATTTGCAATTACAACTCCACCATTAAGCTCTAAATCCCATTTAGCTTTTAAAACTTTTGCAATTTCTTCTTCTGAATTTATTTTACTAACTTTAAAATCACTTTCTCTTGTGTAAAATGCTGGTAATATATTAGTTTGGTATCCATAAACAGGAACTCCCTTTGTTTCTAAATATTCTAAAGTAAGTCCCATATCTAAAATTGATTTACAACCTGCACAAACAACTGCAACATTTGTATTTCCTAATTCTTCAAGATCTGCTGAAATATCCATAGTAGTTTCTGCTCCTCTATGAACTCCACCGATTCCCCCTGTTGCAAAAATTTTAATTCCTGCCATTTCTGCACAAATCATTGTTGCAGCAACAGTTGTTGCTCCATTTAATTTATTAGCAACAACATAGGCTAAGTCTCTTCTTGAAGTTTTTGTTACACTAAGTCCGGCTTTTCCGATTACTTCAATTTCTTCTTTTGTTAAACCAACTTTAATTTCTCCATTTATAATAGCTATTGTAGCTGGAATTGCTCCGTTTTCTCTAACAACTTTTTCAACTTCAAGGGCTGTTTCAACATTTTTAGGATAAGGCATTCCATGTGATATTATTGTTGATTCTAAAGCTACAACAGGTTTATTTTCCTTAATTGCATTTTTTACTTCTTCACTAACTGTTAAATATTTTTCTAATTTCATAACTTCCTCCAAAATTTAAAAGATTTTTTTCACTTATATCTTTACTAACTGTATCCATAGATTGTGCTGTTATAAAACCCGCGATATTTCCAAGTTTTGCACATTCTAAAATATCTTTTTCATTAACAACTCCAAAGATTATTCCACTCATAGCTGCATCGCCACAGCCTGAAGTATTTTCAATCTTTGGTTTTTCAGTTATCTTTACAATTCCATTCTCATTTTTATCAGCATATAAAATTCCCTTTTCGCCCATCGAAATAAAAATTTTTTGAACGCCTTTTTCTAAAAATACATTCACAATTTTTTCTAAATCACTTTCATTTTCATAAGGAATGTCAGTTAATTCTTCTGCTTCATAAATATTAGGCTTTAAAAGATAGATGTATTTCAATAATTTCTTTATTTTTAAAGCTTTTTTTCTTGAAACACAATCTACAATTATCTTTGAATTAGGGCAATTTTTACAGATGTATTCAAGAACATCTTCCCTTAAATTCGTATCCATAACTATATATTTATAACTCTTAATTAAATCAATCAGTTTAGAGATAAATTCAATATTGATTTCATCCAAAACTTCCATTGAAGAAATGGCGGTAAATAAATCATTATTTTCATCTAAAATAGAAATATAATTTGACATCCCTCTATTTGTTAAAAATTTACTGTTTGAAAAATCCAGTCCGATTTTTTTCAAATAATCTTTGATTTCTTTTGAATAGACATCATCACCAAATACAGAAATAAATTTATTTTCTATTCCCATTTTTAGTAAATTTTCAGCAATGTTTTTTGCAACCCCGCCAAAAGAATATTCTAATGTTCCCGGATTTGAGTCTTTCATATTAATTTTTTCAAAACTTTTTGCAATAAAATCAATATTACATCCACCAATAACACAAACCTCTTTTGATAAATTCGAGTTAATGACATAAGCTCTTCCGACCAAATATCCTTTTTTAATCAAATTTGAAATATGAACTGCAACAGACGATCTCTTTATATTAAGTAAATCAGCTAGTTCATTTTGAGAAATATAAGGATTTTCTTTTATTATTTCTAAAAGTTCTTGCTCTCTTTTTGTCATAATACCTCCTTAAACAACAGTTTACAATATTATATCAAATGTTTATATAAAAATCAATATTTTTAAATAAAAAAAAATTCTATATGTATCTTCGATACATTTACTTTTGCTAAAGCAAAAGTATGAGATCTCTGCAGTCGATTGTATCCAAATCAAGATTTGGACAATCTTTGCGTCAGACCTACTATAGATTATTTACAAGTAAATAATC
>NZ_JAYKBM010000015.1:0-2369 GCF_035282565.1 Parvimonas sp. D9
TATTATACTACTATTAATTTAAAAAAGCAACTTATAGGTTTCTTTTTTTGTAAAAAAAAACTGATATCTCTTCTTTAGTAATAAGTTGAAACATCAGTTTGAACAATTTTACGCTAAATAATCACGTAAAAGATAAAATATAGATAAACAACACAACCTATCGGTAAAATAAATTATCTACAGGAACACCAAAAATATCTGAAAGTTGAAATGCCAATTTAATTGATGGTATTTTTTTTGCTCCTTCAATTGAACTTACAAATTGCCTGCTAACACCCAGCATACTAGCCAATTCATCTTGTGTCATACCATTTTTTTTTCTATAAAAAGATATTTTATTAGGAATACTCATCACCTCCTCGTGTAATAATGTTATAGCAAAATACTACATCGTTCTATTACCTCATATTATTATGAGAGAACGGTTGTACTAATAGATGTCATGGTTCACATCCTCATACAATTATATATTAAATGTATTCAAATACAAAAGCAACAAAAAAAATGATAACTGTTAAAATATACTTTCTAGGATTTTTCCAAACTTCCATTATAGTTTTTTTATTTGTTATAGGGAATTTTTTTTCTAATAAATATGATAAAAAAACTTCTAATGTAGTAATAATAAATAATTCAACCACAAATTTCACAGTTGAAACGTTAAAATTCAGAACCATTATTAAACATTGTATAAGGCAAAAATAAACACCAATCAAAAAAATATAATCTTTATTTAAACTTCTAAATTTAGTAGGTAAAAATTTAGCAATGTTTTTAAGTTCATCTTCCGTTGAAAATATGGTCAAAAGAGGCGTGTTTATAGTTCCAACCGCACAAGATAGCGGAATACTTAATTTTCTAGGAGAAAGCAGAGTAATAACTATTATCATTATAACTATTCCAATCGTATTTATAATATAAACATTTTCAGCTAAAAAAAACTTCAAAAAATAATTATTTAAAGTAATCTTAGACAATCTTTTTGGTATATCTATTCTAAAATAAGCAACTTTCATAAGTGAATTTCTAATATATACATAATACAAAAAACAGCTAAATACTGCCAAAACAAACAACAATAAGCTGTCATTTGTTAATAAAACAAAAACCAGCAACAAATAAACTATGCTTATAATTCCCATCAATAGTTTATCAATTCTATAAATATTAACTATATTAGGAATACAACTTAAAATTACTATTCCAGGTAACATTAAAACAATTTTTACATAAAAATTATATTCAACATTTAAGTTTAACATGATTGCCATTAAAATTATTATCTTTCTTAACAATGTATCTATTAAAATAGATATTATAAAACTTTCATTAATTATTGTTTTACTAACCGGTAGTGCATAATATGGCATAATTTTATCGTTTTTTACATATGTTCTAATAAAAAAAAATACTGAAAAACACAAACCAATTATGATATATACTTCAGCTCGTTTAACAAGAACCTTATTCATAATTGCATATTTTGCAAAATATTCATTCGCTAAAAAATATAACACAAACGAAAACAATGTATACCTAAATACAATTTTTTTATCTAAAATATCTTTTAAAAAAATTCTAAGCATCCACTCTACTCCCTTGTAATATATAAAATATCAGATATCGACAATTTACTTTGTATCTGATTCTTAGGACCAATCTTTCCACCATTAAGAATCACTACTGAATCACATGATTCATTTATGCTTTCTGTCACATGGGTCGACATTAAAATGCTACCATAAGCTTTATACTCTTTTATTATTTTATAGAGAAAAGCTGTTGATTCAAAATCTAATCCATCAACTGGTTCATCTAAAATTAAAAAGGGCAATCTTAATCCAAAAGCTACTATCAGTGAAAATTTCTTTTTATTTCCCATTGATAAATCTTTCTTCATGTAATTTATATATTTTCTAAAACTAAACCCATCAATTAAATAATCAATATATTTAGAGTCTAAAGGAATATTATAAGTCTCAAAAATAAATTTCATATACTCTACAAAATTCCAATATCTAAAACTTTCATCCTGTGAGAAAACAGCAATCCTATTCATTTTAAAACTTTCATCGTCAAATTCTAATTTTTCATTACGAAAAATAAATTCTCCTAAAGAATATTTAGAATGTATTCCAACCAATGTGTTTATTAATGTAGTCTTACCTGCTCCATTAACTCCTACTAACGCTATTATTTCATTTTCTGAAATAGATAATTTAGAGTCTTTCACTATATATTTCTTTGTTTCATACCAAATGCTTAATTTGTCGACTTCTAAAAGAACTTTATCCATATTCACTTATTTTCCCCTTTTATAAGTTTATAAAGAAACAAACAAAACATAACTGCTGATAATGCTAAAAATA
>NZ_JAYKBM010000016.1:0-1686 GCF_035282565.1 Parvimonas sp. D9
AAAGCTCTTATATAACATCCTCTACATTTATAAAGATACTTACAATTCTTATTACAACCATTTTCTATGCTTGGTGCTTTTAAACTCAATATCTTTTTTAATATATCTTCTTTAAATTCTAATTTTGATGATACATTTCCTATACGAAAGCTCATTGGTGCTAAAACACAAGGTCTAATATCCATCTTTGCACTAATCGCAACAGATGATGTTCCAGCTCCACAATTACCTTTGCTTCTCTCATAACTATCTTTTTCAACCACTTGTATAATATCTTTATACTTTTCAATAACATTATATACATACGAAAGAAATTCATTATTTTTTTGTACTGATTTTGTTTTATTAAAACTCTTACCTCTTCCAAAATCTTCAATAAAATTATAGCTAAATATTTTAACTCCTAATTCTACACTTAATTTAGCTAACTGATCAATTTCCCACATATTATCTTCAAAAATACTCGACGCAATGCGAACCTTTATTCCTGCTCCAACTAACCTTTTTATCGTATCAACACTTCTCCTCCAAGAGCCTGTAACTCCTCTAAATCTATCATGTTTCTCAGGATTTACACTATCTATCGAAATACTAACAACTAATTTATGCTTATGCTCACACAACAAACCAAAAACATCTTCTTCTATAAATCTAGTCCCATTAGTCAACACTCCTACTATTGTAAATTTTAATAAAGCATATTGTAAAATCTTATCGAATTCTGGATTTTCAAAAACTTCTCCCCCTGTGAGTTCTAAACTATAAACTCCCTGTTCAATAAGATGATCACAAATTTCAACAAAATTTTGATAGGTGATAAAATTTTTATTTTTACTGCTTGCAGACATATAGCAATGCTTACACATTAAATTACATCTGTCTGTTAACTCTATTGTAGCATGTGTTAAAAAGTACTCTCTATCACTATGTAATTCTTCAACATTAAAAAATACTTCATCCTCACAACTTATATATTTTAAAAAGCCTTGTTTAAAAAGATGAGCAATAAAACCATCTATTATTTCTCTATACTTAGAAGGTAGCCTCATATCTTTTAATACATTCTCTACTAAATCAAAAGTTTTACCATTTCTACATATACTTCTGATTATATTAACTGATGTATTATTTATTTCAATAAACTGAACATCTCCACCAATATTCCTGCAATCCAAAGTCAAATATATTCTATTACTTGTGTATATAATTCTTGTGCTTTTTTCAAATGATAAATATTTTTGACGACTCTCTTTATTCAAAGCATTTCCCCCTTTCAGATATGCTAATGGATAGGGACATATTCATCACATCAAATATTTACCTTCGATTTTACAGTATATGTAAATCGACTAACTATCAATTAATCTGCTATTCCAAACAACCCAGCTATCGCTGCTACTTCAAAGTCAGGAATAGGTCCATCAGCTAAACAAGCAGCTCCAATAGAACAAGCTGCACAAAATTTATTGTTCACAAATAAAGGCAACTCAACTTCTTTGTTATCAATATCTACCATAATATTCATATCAGTCTTCATAGTCTACCTCCTGTTTTTTTGTCCCTATCCACCTTGATTAACAAAAATGTTAATCTTGCATATCTTTTATATTATTATACTACTATTAATTTAAAAAAGCAACTTATAGGTTTCTTTTTTTGTAAAAAAAAACTGATATCTCTTCTTTA
>NZ_JAYKBM010000018.1:0-1425 GCF_035282565.1 Parvimonas sp. D9
GTCTCCCACCTATCCTGTACATTTAATACCAAATTCCAATGCCAGCCTACAGTAAAGCTCCACGGGGTCTTTCCGTCCTATCGTGGGTAAGTCGCATCTTCACGACTACTACAATTTCACCGGATCCTTTGTTGAGACAGTGCCCAAATCATTACACCTTTCGTGCGGGTCGGAACTTACCCGACAAGGAATTTCGCTACCTTAGGACCGTTATAGTTACGGCCGCCGTTTACTGGGGCTTAAGTTCTATGCTTCGATTGCTCTAACATTTCCCCTTAACCTTCCAGCACCGGGCAGGTGTCAGCCCCTATACTTCATCTTTCGATTTAGCAGAGACTTGTGTTTTTGGTAAACAGTTGCTTGGGCCTATTCTCTGCGACCACTCTATGCTCCATACGCAAGTATCTCACATCTAATGGTACCCCTTCTCCCGAAGTTACGGGGTCATTTTGCCGAGTTCCTTAACAAAGGTTCTTCCGCGCGTCTTAGGATTCTCTCCTTGCCTACCTGTGTCGGTTTTGGTACGGGTATCTTCTCACTCAATAGTACCTTTTCTTGGCAGTTTGGAATTTGTTGCTTCACTACTTGTTTTTCGCTCCCCATCACATCTCGATATTAAGAATAGGGATTTGCCTCTATTCTCTACCTACTTGCTTAGACGTGCTCTACCATTCACACGCTCAACATATCCTCCTGCGTCAGTACTTCTCTCAAACATTCAAAGATAGTACAGGAATCTCAACCTGTTGTCCATCGCTTACGCTTTTCAGCCTGGGCTTAGGTCCCGACTTACCCTGAGAGGACGAGCCTTCCTCAGGAATCCTTAGGCTTTCGACGGGAGGGATTCTCACCCTCCTTTTCGCTACTCATGCCAGCATTCTCTCTTCTGTAAAGTCCACTTCGCCTTCCAGCTTAGCTTCACCCCTTACACAATGCTCCTCTACCACTAATTTAATTAGTCCACAGCTTCGGTATTAGATTTTAGCCCCGTTCATTTTCGGCGCTCTACCACTTGACCAGTGAGCTATTACGCACTCTTTAAATGTATGGCTGCTTCTAAGCCAACATCCTGGTTGTCTGAGTAGTAAAACATCCTTTTCCACTTAATCTATATTTAGGGACCTTAGCTGGTGGTCTGGGCTCTTTCCCTTTTGACTATGAAGCTTATCCCACATAGTCTGACTCCCAATCATCATTTATCAGGTATTCGCAGTTTGATAACTTTCGGTAATGTCTAACACCCCTACGGTATTCAGTGCTCTACCCCCTGTAAACTAAATTGAGGCTAGCCCTAAAGCTATTTCGAGGAGAACCAGCTATCTCCAAGTTCGATTGGCTTTTCACCCCTATCCACAAGTCATCCGATAGCTTTTAAACGCTACCCGGTTCGGTCCTCCATGAAATTTTACTTTCACTTCAACCTGC
>NZ_JAYKBM010000019.1:0-1250 GCF_035282565.1 Parvimonas sp. D9
AATCTTACCACTTCCGACATTAATGCGGCGGCAATTGCGTACAAACTCAAGGCCGCACATATCCGTGCTGTTATTGAGGTGGAATCGGGTGGCGGATGGTTCACCGATATGCGCGCAGACATCCTCAACCTCGATGGGCCTGGTGGCTTTATCGATGGGGATATGCCTAAAATCCTATTCGAGGCTCTTTGGTTCCATCGTCTGACGAATGGGCGTTTTACGGCTAGCCACCCCAAAATCTCTTCCAACAAGTGGGATAAGTCTTTATATGTTGGTGGCCAAAATGAATACCGCCGCCTACATGAGGCTATGTTGCTGGATGAACTCGCCGCTCTGAAAAGTGCGTCCTGGGGTATGTTCCAGATCATGGGATTTAATCACCAGCTTGCTGGGTACAGTCTTGTGACGGATTTTGTCGTGGCGATGAAGAAGAGTGAGGCCAATCATTTGGCAGCGTTCCTATCCTTTATCACCAATTCCTCTTATCAGGGCTCTAAGCTTATTGACCTCCTCCGCAAAAATGACTTCAACGGCTTTGCCGGAGGTTATAATGGGGAAGGTCAAATTGCCCTTTATGGAGGTAAGCTATCCGCTGCCTTTAAGAAATATTCCTGAGGAGGACGACATGCGTAAAATGAGGCACTTCAAGTTTCTGCTCGGCATATCCCTCATAGGCACTTACCTATCCGCTCTCCCTGGCTGCGTAAGCATCCCTGTGGCGGGTGTGGTCCAGGTGGATCACAAAGCGCAGGCTCTCAGCCTGTATAAGGCTGGGAAGTCTCTCAAGCTGGCAGAGATCACTGCTGAGAGTGCTGTCGACCTTGGAATCATTCAAAAGGGAAGTCTAGTGGCTCTGGCTGTTGCAGACGCCCTCGACAAAGCTAAGACTAGCTATGATTTGGCAGTTGCCATCCATAATGAGTCAAAGCTGGGAGACTTCCAAGATGCTTTGTCGCAGATGAAGAAGCATCTGGATGTGGCCGGTAAGGGTGCTTACCAGGTTAAATAAGGAGGGGTTATGTCTTTAGCAACTGTTCAGGGTGTCATCAACCTAATAGCCAATGCACGAGGTGCTATTAAGGCTGTCTCCGAGGGTGTTGATGAATTGCGCCAGTCATTTGCCTTGAATAAGGATGACATTGACCAGGAGACACTGGATCGTATGCTCAATGAACTGAAGAGTGATCTCGATTCGGTTCATGCACGCGTTCAAAACAAGCTTCGCGGTTCGCTGTAGGAAGCTCTCCCTA
>NZ_JAYKBM010000020.1:0-1132 GCF_035282565.1 Parvimonas sp. D9
AGTTCAATGATGCTGCCAATTCTATGCGCAGGGCTATCGGTGATGTCCGTCGTGACTTTGCCAATATGCAGTCGACCTTTGATAAGGCGCCTGAAGGCTGGGAAGCATGGCGTCGCGGTCTCCGTGGTATCGGTGATGCATCGTTGCTGGTGTCTGGCCACCTTGGTGGGCTCAGCACTCGTATGTTTGCGTTGGGGCAGATTGTTAGGGAGTACGGGGTTGGTATCGGTATTGCAGCAGGTGGGATGGTTGCCCTTGGCGTTGCTATTAATGGCGTATCGTCTAAGGTCATTGATACCACTATTCAGATTCAGAAGGCCGAAAAGGCTCTTACCGCCATTACTCGTTCTTCTGCAGCGGCTGGAGTAGAAATCGATTTCGTCCGGCATGTAGCGAATAACTCTGGCCAGGTCTTTACCAGCCTGACGGATACCTATTCACGATTTTTGGCCTCGGCAAATAGCTCTGGGCAGATTCTAAACGAGACGCATCGTCAGTTTGCCACTGTCTCGCAGGCAGCAGGTATTCTGGGTCTGTCCGTGGAAGACACGCAGGGCGTTTTCCGTGCTATGGAACAGATGCTCTCTAAGGGTACTGTCCAGGCGGAAGAACTTCGTGGACAGCTAGGTGATCGTCTCCCTGGTGCCTTTGCAATTGGCGCACAGGCAATGGGTGTTACAACCCAGAAACTTGGCGACTTGATGAAGAAGGGTGAAGTCCTTAGCGCAGACTTCTTGCCCAAGTTTACTTCGCAGCTCGCCAAGGTCTTCAACGTAGACATCACCAAGCCTGTGGAGGGCATTGTTGCTGCACAGAACCGCCTGAAGAATGCTATGGACCAATTTTATCTGTCCGTAGATAAATCGTCAGGCGTCACCAAGATCTACCAGGTTGTATTGGAAGGCTTTACCGTTGTAATGGTGACGCTGACGAATAACCTGCAGACAGTGGCGCAAGTTGTTGGCGCTCTGGCTGGTGCGTTTGTTGGCCTCGGTATTGCCATGATGGTTCCTGCAGCATTTGCGCTATTTGGTGCAATGGCTGGATGGATCGGAACTGTCATATCCCTTGCACGCACCATTACCTCTTTGGCCGAGGCAGTGGCGCTATTCAACGCTGCATTGATGCTCAC
>NZ_JAYKBM010000021.1:0-1059 GCF_035282565.1 Parvimonas sp. D9
GGATTTGCAAAATCTTGCCCTCCGCAGTCAAGGACGTCTTGAATATGACGAAGTCGGGATTCGTAGTCAGAGTCTGCCACTGATCCGTCGAAATTGTCGAAGACATAGTAGGTGAACTCAGGAGAGCCATCCTCTGCACGAATGCCCGACATCGACTCGCGAAAGACGTTTGGATCATATTGATGTCCTGAGATAACTTCGCCATCGAAACCACGGAATGATGGCTTTTCCCTGAATAGCGCACGAAGATGACGCTGCTTCCACTCTTTGCCTGAACGGCTCAGAGGTACACACGATGGACCACCCAAAACACGCATGCCATCAATCTTCGGTTGGAACCAAAGAAATCCTGCATCACGGAGGTGTGCTTCGATCTTGCGCTCATTGAACGTAGCCGCAAGCATGGCACGTATAGTCATTAAGCCATTCCCTTCTTGGAATACTTCAACACAATAGGCTCAATGCTCAGAGGCTCTTCGCTGGAACGCTGCCGAAACACATATGCTTCGTCAATGTCACCCTCACCTGCATTGCCTATAATCCCACAAACAGCAGGCCACGAAAGATCATTACGCCTTTTGATCACCTTGCTTTTATGGTATGCCAGGATTCTATAGAGACTCATATGCTTCTCCCTAATCAATCTATTATATAGAATGTTTAAAAGGCTAACAACTCTTTTCTGCTGGTCAGAAAAGTATGTCGTCGCCCTTAGGAAGCAGCTCACCAGCCTCATCACGCACCTTAGTGCCTTTGATCCAGGAATCCATCAGACGGCATAGAGCATCCAGCTCGGCATCACCTAGCAACGGCTTAGGCACTTCGATACTCAGCATAGTCTTAGTCTTGACTTGTGGCTGTGAATCTTGGAATAGCTTTTTGGCGCCTATGTTGGGTGATTGGCGTGCTGCCTCCAGGAATGGCTGAGATATCACACTTCCAGGATACCACAGAGAGGTTCCGTGGTGGTTGAGGCTGTGTTCAAAGGTTGCGGCACGTGGTGCGGCTACTACCTTCTGCAGATATGCACTGTCTTTCGACTGCTGCATATACTTGGCA
>NZ_JAYKBM010000022.1:0-993 GCF_035282565.1 Parvimonas sp. D9
CATACTTGAGCGTACGATCCTCGGTAAGGGTCATCTCTCGAAGGATGTTGTATGTAAATTGCGCCTCTTCCTTGAGATCCAGCACCCGCAGCCCACGGTAATACAGATACTTGGACGCTCGATCCAAAACCTGTACATCTTCTTCGTCTGTGCGGATCTTGAGGCCGTCAGGCAAGAATACTCTTGCACGATCATGCCAGCAGTCCAGGTATGCGGCGCCTTCCACTACAATATCGGTACATTCGATTTGTGGCGCATCTGGCTGGCTATTGGCATACATTGTTCCATAGCCACTATTAACTACTGGTACAAAGGTTTCGCCATTTTCATCCAGGGTGTTGCTGTGAAGCTCCCTGAATGCCATCCAGAGCTCCCAGTGCTTGCCTAGCTCCGTTGTGAAAGGTAGCTTTGAATATGTCCACCGACCTAAAAGGCTGTTCCGCCGCTTCATTCGCACAAAAGCGAACGATTTGCCGCGGAAGTCAGCTTTCTGGGTGTAAAACACATATTGCTCGTGACCACGATGGATGGTCACCTCTACTCCATGGCGAAGTAGGACTGCAATGGCTATTTTAAGCCCTGTCCCAAACTTGCCGATAGGATTCGTCGAGTCGGGCTTTGCCGACATCCCGAATACAGTAAAAGACTCCAGGGGTATTAGCCCTGGAGTGCGATGTACTACCTTGCTCATTGGCCCATTTCCTGAATGGCTTCTTCCCTCACCTGTTCCACAAGATCAGGAAACTGCACAATTAGATTGGAATACGTTGCCACGAATGCATCTACTGCACGTTCCTGCTCGTCTGCAATATATGCCACAAGCATTTTCTGGTGGAATTCGCTGAGTACTTTGCGTTCCTCATAAGAAAGTGCATTGGTTACCAAACCACCACCTGGTCTGCTATGTAAATATGCAAAGCCATCCCAGGCAGTTTTGAAGGTTGCTTCGGCTTCGCGCTTGGACTTATCGCGAATAGCCTTTTCAATCTGCGT
>NZ_JAYKBM010000023.1:0-888 GCF_035282565.1 Parvimonas sp. D9
CCCGATGAATGGTCTGAACCCACCTTCTCGATAGTGGAGTCCCCATCGGAATATAATGTCCTAGTTGATGAATACCTCCACTGGTCTGAGACTACTGGTGAGGCTATTACTGGTGACGTCGAGACTGATCAGCTGCATTGGTATGGTGGCAGAATGCTTTGCCATGGTATTACCAAGGAGAATGGTGATCACGTCGACGTTATCCCAGAGAAGCTTCTTTATGGTATGCATAATACCACCAAGCGGCTGATGGAAAATGGTCGATGGGCTTGGCATAACGGTCTATTCGATATCAAATGGTTCCGCGCCATGGGCATCAAAGCAGATGTACATGAAGACACTGTTTTGCTGTCCTACACCTTCAATGAAAATGGCGGCTACCATGACTTGGATCAGGTGGCACAGCATTGGATTCGAGCACCCAAGCATAAGGGCATGCTCGATGAATACTTGCCTAATAAGAAAACGTCTTACCGTGTAATTCCACCTTTGGTGTTGGCCAAGTACAACGCCATCGACCTTAGTAAGCAGCACCGTGTTCTCAAGCCGATGCTGGCGGAGTTGCAGAACCATCCGCATCTTACATCCCTGTATCGCACACTGCTGATTCCCGCTAACGACTTTATTGCAGAGATGCAGCTGTACGGTGTCAAGGTTGATGTAGATAGGGTTAAGCAGAACTACCAGAAGCTTACCGATGAATTGGCAGGACTTAATGAACAGTTGCAGGTCTATGCGCGCAAGCATGTAGGTACAGATATTAACTTCGGCAGCCCCAAGCAGCTGAAGGATCTACTCTACGGTAAGCTTGGCCTAGGTATGATGTCGATGTCGACAAACGAAGCGGCTCTCGAAGACATCTCCCGCAAGTATGACCATCCAATCGTT
>NZ_JAYKBM010000024.1:0-823 GCF_035282565.1 Parvimonas sp. D9
ATGTCTGCATGTGTTACCTCCTATATGATTATAGCAGGTCACGCTGTTCATTTCAATCTGTTCTTTCAGGTCCAGATCGTTAGACATGGTTAATGCATTCGGGGCCGAAACCGGAACTAACAGACTCAGGCACTGTAAGCTTCCGATTACAGCGCCCACAACGACCTTCATGCCATACTTCAATGGTAGCCAGGCGATCAGCTTGCCAAGAAGGATCATGATCACGGAAGATCTCAGCGAAATAACCCCACGCCTTCATAGATAAGGCATCCTGGCTAATTCGCGACTTTCTTCCATGCTGATAAATCAACTCTGGCCCACGAAAGTTGCGCCCAATAAAGAAATGGCCGAAATATTGGTAGTCGGAGTCGTTATCTTGGCCAGTCAGAAGACTGCAGAACCAGAAATCCTTGGGCTTGCCTCCAAAGTCCGTACCACGACGCACCTTATACGTAAAGCGCGTTCCAGTCTTAGGTGAGCGAAGCGTTAATGTGGCATTTCCTGCCAGCATAAACTTCTTAATAGTTGCGACATCCATAAGACGTCCAACAAGAGCTTCTTCATCCTGACTAGCCATAGATACTTCTCCACTTATGGCTATATAATATAGCATCGAAGCTTTAATCATAGTGCCATTCATATAGTCAGAAGACCTGACACAAAGAATTGCCGTTGAGGTGTATAATCTAATATTGTATTGTATTATATAGTGTGTTGAAAGGCATAGCAAGGAGGTCTATATGGCACCAGATGATATTCCGAAGTTATTGGGCAGTGAGTTTAGTGCTAAGATGTAGGGTCGGCTGTGTCCTTTTGCGCGGTC
>NZ_JAYKBM010000025.1:0-811 GCF_035282565.1 Parvimonas sp. D9
GTGGTGATATAGACACGCTTATCCTCAGACCACTGGCGCATCCGACGTTCCCGATTACCACGGATAAACGTATAAGATGCCGCCCATGCTGGAAAGTGACGTAGAATCTCACGGCGCTGTGCCAGCATCGCATTCTTGCCACAGATGATCAGTAACTTTGGTACACCACGCAGATGCATGATCGTCAGGTAGGTAATCGTCTTACCCATACCCTTATCGAATGACAGGACGAACCTGTCCGTCTTTAAGCCAAAATTAATGGCCAGTTTTTGTGGGGCCTTGAAGTCAATCGTGTCAAGATAACGTGGCAACCCTAAAGCTGCCACGATTTCCTGATCCGTTATGTCTTCCCGCGGAAAGCTATGGGAGGATAACGGGTCAAACATTACGATACCCTTTCCCTATACTCAACAATAGGAATATTGAACAGGTATAAAATGTAGCCGGTATACTTATGCCCGAATGCCACATTCCATCGTACATTGCGCTTACGCCACAACCACCTCATTTCGAATACACGGCTTTGTAGGGAATACCATAATACCGTGCGTAAGGACGCAGGTTGTTGTGTGGTTGGCCAGTCCAACGATTGATCTTGGCATCCTTGTCAGCCAGGTGCTGAAACTTCGGCTTTGCCTTGGGCTTGGCGTCAGGGAGAAATGCACGCATACCTCCACCAAGGAAGAACCCGATGAGATTGCCTGCGGTATTATTGGCGAGTTTGAGTTCCATGACTATCCCTGAAAATTAGGGGGCTATTACGCCCCCGTTAAAATTACTTGACGGCGACGTTGGAGTTGTGATCGTGGCC
>NZ_JAYKBM010000026.1:0-789 GCF_035282565.1 Parvimonas sp. D9
GGGTACTGATCTATCGGCGGAATCCGTAACGCTGCGGTGTGATGGCATGCGTATGGCCCAAGCTGGTATCCAGGATCCAGCCCGTGTGCTCCGTGACATCATGGGCTATCTTTACCAACAGCGGCGAGTTGACCTTGCTCTAGGTCTGCGGTATGCGGATCAGCCCAATATCAACCTTCTTATCCCTATTTATGCGGGTAAGATCAATAACATCCGCCTTATTGATCCGTCCCTGGATGATGATAAGAATGAAGTTCCTGGGTATTTGGATATCGAGCTGGATGGGTTGGCTGCGCGTTATTCGCGTGCTACCTATCGCACTCGTTCTCATGCCGATCAACAGGAAATCGACCCTACCGACCAGTTCTTCAGCTTTACACAGAATGCGGCCAACGGCGAACAGACGCTATTCTGGGGTAAGGCTGGGACTCTGCAATCCACTGCGGTATATAATCCCCTTGCTAACCGGGGAGAATATCAATGATCGAGATTAAACGTCGTCTGGATTGGGATCTTTGCCTATCTGATTTCCTTCTGGATTCAGTGCGTGAGGGAGTATGTCTGGACTGGGAATTTTTTAATTGTGCTTCCTGGTGCTGTGATGGCATCGAAGCTATGACAGGTGTGGATCTGTATGAAGAATTCCGTGGTCAGAGCAAAAGTATGGCCTCTGCGTTCTCCATGATTCATAAGGCTGGGTATAAGTCGTTCGAGGAGATCATTGCGTCCAAGCTCCCGACTATCCCAGTTGCATACGCCCGCCGCGGAGACCTTGTACTAGCTCCAGCC
>NZ_JAYKBM010000027.1:0-769 GCF_035282565.1 Parvimonas sp. D9
CTCCTCGAGGATAATGGGCTGCAGACCCTTCTGCACATTGGCAAGTGTGCGTGCAGTCTGCGCACCCGTCTGGGCTTGTTCCATTGGACTCTGCCGATAAGCACTAGGCCACAGAAGCTTGATGGCGTTGACATCCATCGTGTACACTTCATATTCATTGAGCCAGCGGAGCAATGGCCATAGAATATTCGGCACAGCATGTGTGGTGCGGTAATCTTCTACACGTTCAGCCCAATTGCCTCGGTCTTGGGTAGATGCAAGCTGTCCAGCCTCAGAACCGACCAGAATACGCTTTGGGATACCGGTAGAACCAGCAATCATGGTCAGAAGCGTATTGAATGCACCCGATGGATCAGCAACTGCTGCCCCTAACGACTTAACCGTGACACCACGGGTACGAATCGTGCGCCGAAGATTATGCTGGTATTCATCCAGTTCCTCGGACAGATTCTTCTCGTCATCTGGATCCATGTCCAGTTCTTTGTCAACGTCTGCATGCAAGCCCTGATAGGCAGTCCGCCAATAGGATTCAGCCGACGAGCCAACAACCTTCATCAGGTCGATCAGGTCATTCCAGATGGGGACATAGTAGGGAATGCCGAAGATGCCATCCTCGTCCGCCTCACGTGCCACATGGATACAGTGTGATGCATGTACATCAAAAGGCGCTTGAACAGGGGGAACATCCTGAATGGTACGCGAACCCGTGGTATCCACACGCGAAGGCGTAACCCGATACACCAAAGGCTTGCCGAAGGTAGGCGAACGT
>NZ_JAYKBM010000028.1:0-769 GCF_035282565.1 Parvimonas sp. D9
TCCTTATGTAATGCCATAGCTCCTGGAAACCATGAATCGGCTTTGAAGGTCATGCATACAAGCCTATGTATGTTTTCAGTTGCCTTGGAATTGTCATCTCGCATAAGGCTAACTAAGCAGTATCCATGTGAGTGATGACTTGGGGATAGTATACCTTTAGGCCCACGAACATTTCCTAGGGAAGATACTTCGTACTTGGAGTATCCTGGTATGCTTTTCCAAATCTCAGTCATTTAATTGTAGCCTCAATAGACCCTTTCCAATCGAACATTTTCCCCCAGGAGAATCCAACCTTTGCATCGCCCAGGAAAGGCACTCGGGTGAGACCACGATTAATTGGCACCTGCGTAATGACACCTTGCACATAAGGAATCAGTTCCTGCAGCTTGGTGTTATTTGCATCTACCTCAAAGTAGATGGCGTCGTACAGCTCATTCCAGATATGGGCATCCCACCGTTGCACCAAGGGGCGATGAACGATGATTGCGGTCTCCAGCATGATGTCGGATGCCGTACTCTGGTGTGGGAAGTTGGCTGATTCGTTCTGCAGTGCCTGAAGGTTATCCAAGCCCACAACGCCGAATCGCTTCATACGCCCGAATACGGTGCAAAGATCCTTCTTACGGATAGGTGCATTACGGCACCACGCAATGAAGCGTGCTGCTTCTGAATAGGTATCCATCCATGCATCGATCCAGCGCTGGGCTTCGTCCACAGGAATATTGAACTCCTTGGCAAGCGAGAAAGCTTCACGTCCATACACAATGCC
>NZ_JAYKBM010000029.1:0-760 GCF_035282565.1 Parvimonas sp. D9
TTGTTGTTTCACAATCATAACCACCAGCTCAGCTGGTGGTTTCCACACCCCTATAAGGGGATATTTCCTGCTTGACCTAAAGGTCTTCTAAGATTTGCCAATCGCACTTCTTCCCCAGCCGTCCTTAAGGACTTCTACTTGTTTTTCTTACCTGTGAATGGGTCTATATATTCTTTCAAACTTAATTGTTCTCCTGCTATATCTTCTTGCAGTTGATTTCTTACATATTCTTCTATTTTCTTTGCATTCTTTCCTACTGTATCCACATAATATCCTCTACACCAAAAATGTCTATTCCCATACTTATACTTTAAATTTGCATGTCTATCAAATATCATCAAACTACTTTTTCCTTTTATATATCCCATTACTTCTGCCACGCTATACTTTGGTGGTATTTCTACTAGCATATGTATATGATCCACACAACATTCTGCTTCTATTATATTTATACCTTTCCTTTTACACAATCCTCTTATTATTTTCCCTATATCATTTCTTAACTTCCCATATATCTCTTTTCTCCTGTATTTTGGTGAAAATACTATATGATATTTACAATTCCACCTTGTATGTGATAAACTATTATTATCCATAAAAATTCCTCCTTGTGTTTATATTACGATTGGCAAATCTTTATTATATTTTATCACAAGGAGGAATTTTCTTATAGCTTAAGCTTTTGTCTCCACCAGCATAGCTGGTGGTTTTTTATTCGCTTTTTCAAGCGAATTATGCTTAAGCAAACAATCAATAAAAA
>NZ_JAYKBM010000030.1:0-746 GCF_035282565.1 Parvimonas sp. D9
GCGTCAGTGGATGGGCCTATAGCATCGTTAACCAGCATCGACTCGGTCAAAATACCTATGACACCTGGGGAGACAGCTTTATCCGTTCTATTCAGGGTAAACACCCTGAATGCCAAGGGTTATCATGTCGTCTTTAAGGGTGTGGATAAGGCTAACATATGCCGAATGGGTCTCCGTTACCGTAAGGTATTCGAAAAAGAGATGTCTGAATACACTACCACAGGCGCTAAGGTAGAGGACTGCCTAGACGCGCTGGAAGGCATCGTTGCTAAGTGGGAAAAGGCAGGTGTCAGCCATGGATAAAGCGCAGACAGCTGAAAGCTCTACAATCCGCATATGTGGGGAAGTCTACGCCATGTTAGTGGCGCCTATGGACGGCACCCGCATACTCTTATTCCACCATACCAGGCATTATTCTGCAGCAGTAGGTGATTATGTTAGAACAGGGAAGAAATGGACTGACGTATATTGGTGTAAGGAGAGGATGCGCTGGCGTGCGTGGACTGGTAACAAGCGCCTAAACTCGACCCACCTAATCTACGAGCATGATGCCATTAGCTGGATGGCTATGCCTTCTGAAAGGAACTCTGATGCCTGACGATTTCAAGCCGGGCGAACGTGTGGTATGCATTGGCCTGAAGGTTAGATGCAACTGCCCTGGAGGCGGTAAACGTTTAGATAACATTCCGGCTACAGCGCCCACTGTGGGCGAAACTTATACTGTGGTCCGCGGAGGCCTTGGGCAT
>NZ_JAYKBM010000031.1:0-712 GCF_035282565.1 Parvimonas sp. D9
CTGGCAATACCCCGAAAATGCCGAGTTGCGTACTTGCCGGAAGAGCCTGGTTCTTCTTCAATGGCGACGCGGTATCCCCAGTCAGCACCATACAGCTTGTGGTCCGCAACTGCTGCTTTTTGGAAACGGATTTCTGCTTTTTCTGCACTGTATTGGCCCCTATCGATGTCAATAATATAGAATTCTTCCGTGTTGCGATTATATGCGCATAGTGCCCCGGAGGTAAAATCGCCAGCATCCTTAGTAGATGCAAAGTCCCATGCACGGGTGAATACCACACGCTCGCCGCGATGAATGGCCAAATCCAGCTTCAGGCGAAAATGGCGCTCCTCGATATTCTTGAACCAGCCTGTATTGATGACAGCATTTTCATCCGCATCCGGATCCTGCTGGAACATGGCGTTAAACCAACGTGACCCAAGCTCAATGCGGATATCACGGATGGTATCGGCAGTGTAACGCTTGGCAAATAGTGTTTCGCCAAAATGGCGGCCAATCTCGTCCACTGCGTCATGATCTGGTGCCATGATGGGGCGGTCATTATCATCACGACCTACTTCCTTCATGGGCTCATAAAGCGCAGGCAGTCGGACATATTCAAAGAAGTTACGCCCACTCTCGGCCTGCTGCTTCATGATACGGCCATGGATGTCATTGGACACCCAACGTGTGGCCAGGATAATAACAACCGCACCAGGCTCCAGACGAGTAC
>NZ_JAYKBM010000032.1:0-693 GCF_035282565.1 Parvimonas sp. D9
AGGAACCTGACAATTAAAGAGAAATATATTTCTGGTCAAGCGACCAAGGGCATAAGGTGAATGCCTTGGCACTGAGAGCCGAAGAAGGACGTGACAAGCTGCGAAAAGTCTCGGGGAGGAGCAAATATCCTTAGATCCGGGAATGTCCGAATGGGGAAACCCACTTGAGCAAACCTCAAGTATCTAGTTGTGAATACATAGCAACAAGAGGGAAAAGTTGGTGAACTGAAACATCTAAGTAGCCAGACGAAAAGAAAGAAAAAATTCGATTTTCAAAGTAGCGGCGAGCGAAATGGAAAGAGCCCAAAATAAGTTAAGGAAGAGGTAAGATAGTTGAATGGTCTGGAAAGATTCAACCGAAGAAAGTGAAAGTCTTGTAAACGAAATCAAGCCGAATCTGACTTTAAAAGAGTAGCATGGGACACGAGAAATCCTGTGTGAAAATGGGGGGACCACCCCCTAAGGCTAAATACTACTCAGTGACCGATAGAGAATAGTACCGTGAGGGAAAGGTGAAAAGAACCCCGGGAGGGGAGTGAAATAGAACCTGAAACCTTATGCCTACAAGCAGATAGAGTCTTAAGAGAGATGATATCGTACTTTTTGTAGAACGGGCCAGCGAGTTATGGTGTGCGGCAAGGTTAAGTAATGAAGTTACGGAGCCGTAGGGAAACCGAGTCTGAATAGGGCGAA
>NZ_JAYKBM010000033.1:0-684 GCF_035282565.1 Parvimonas sp. D9
GTTGCCCAGAAGTGTTGGTGTTGGTGTTTTCGTCAGCCATGATCGGTCCTTTCTATTGGCTTGGTTATTATACGACATATTGAACGTTAAATCAAGGGTGATTTTTATTGCTCAGTTTGCACAATGCCTAACTGTTGTTGTGTTACAGGTCCATAAGACGATGCACCTCCTGGTCCAAGACTCCGGCTAGAAATACGTACTGCATATGATACGCTATTCCCACCTGAGTTATCTGTGAAGGTTAACGAACCCCCCATAGATTCAGTGTAAACACTAGGCTCATCCTGAGAGGAGGCGTTGCGTTCCCATATACCGGACACATTAAGAGTTGCCACATCTTGACCATTTCGCGAAAGGATTATCTGTGCAGAATTAGTGCCTTGTCCGTTAGAGTTGTTGCCATTGAGAGGTTGGGTGATGTATAGAGAATAACCTACCACTACCGTGCGCGTGCCACCGCGAGAGCTTACTGTGCCAGTATCTACTGCTGCATTGGATGCAATACTAGTAGTCTGCACAGCATTCTTAATAGTACCAGCAGAAAGGGTCCCACCGAAGTAAGCACTGCCATCAGTCTTGACGTAATAGACACCATTTTGTTCGGTGCAGTTAGCCAGACTACTTTGCGAAGGACCAATCCACTCAATGAACTGGTTAGAAGATCCAAAGCCAAGGCCAGAAACC
>NZ_JAYKBM010000034.1:0-655 GCF_035282565.1 Parvimonas sp. D9
TGTTGGGATACCACTCTTTTGATACTAAATTTCTAACTTGATACTCTGAAGCGAGTATAAGGACACTGTCAGTTGGGCAGTTTGACTGGGGCGGTCGCCTCCTAAAGAGTAACGGAGGCGTTCAAAGGTTCCCTCAGAATGGAAGGAAATCATTCAAAGAGTGCAAAGGCAAAAGGGAGCTTAACTGCGACACCAACAAGTGGAGCAGATAGGAAACTAGGACTTAGTGATCCGGTGGTACCGAGTGGAAGGGCCATCGCTCAACGGATAAAAGCTACCCCGGGGATAACAGGCTTATCTCCCCCAAGAGTTCACATCGACGGGGAGGTTTGGCACCTCGATGTCGGCTCGTCTCATCCTGGGGCTGGAGTAGGTCCCAAGGGTTGGGCTGTTCGCCCATTAAAGAGGCACGCGAGCTGGGTTCAGAACGTCGTGAGACAGTTCGGTCCCTATCCATCGTGGGCGAAGGAAATTTGAGAGGAGCTGTCCTTAGTACGAGAGGACCGGGATGGACAGACCGCTGGTGTATCAGTTATCATGCCAATGGTAATGCTGAATAGCTAAGTCTGGAAGGGATAAGTGCTGAAGGCATCTAAGCACGAAGCCCCCCTCAAGATGAGATTTCCTGTTGCAGAAATGCAAGAGAGATTCGATA
>NZ_JAYKBM010000035.1:0-643 GCF_035282565.1 Parvimonas sp. D9
ACCTTAGGCTAATGCTGTGGGCCTTTCACCTGAGACCACCCGCTCAGTGTCAGGCCGGAAGGCCCATAGTTTGTACAGTGAGGAATATAAGGACCTAGAAAGTCGGTCTTGATTGTACGTTATAAATATGGTATAATAGGTCATTGGGGTGGAGATTGCTATGACTAGTGTGGTACTCGGATTACGTTTGGCCACGGTCATAATGTTCTTTGCTATTGCGTTTACGTATGTACGTAATGCAGAGTGCCTTGACTATGTCCACTATTTGCGCCGTAAATCCATGGCAGCGATTTCGGTGGGTGTGGTCTTCGGTTTTTCTCCCCCGAGACTGTTTGAACTGCTGAACGATCCGTTACCTGCTTCTGTGGCCGAGTGCATGCGCATTGTCGGCCTTTGTTTATTCTTGGCGGGGGCCATGTTGTGGGCACGCTCAACCATCGTCCTTAAGGGCGGGGATAAGCGGCTTGAAAAAAGGAGCATGTGGATCAACTTTGCGTTGATCCTGTGCTGCTTGATAACAGGTGGGATTCTTCGGTGAATGACTATGGTATTTTATCTGCACTGACCCCTCACTTTTCAATATTGCTCGGCGTCTTCTTTGGCACGGTAGCTAGATACAGCTTAATGGTCAGAGAAGGCGAGG
>NZ_JAYKBM010000036.1:0-636 GCF_035282565.1 Parvimonas sp. D9
CCTCGTTGGCTGTATCTTCTGGCCAGGTGCATAGACTGCTGTCGTGTCTATGCTAATGATACGAGTACGCTCACCGTGAAAGGCCTTGCGTATAGTGGCTTCTGCTTCTGTGGTTGCCTGGTCTATAATCTGATCCATGGTATAACCTGTACCCCATGCACCTAGCCCCTGCAGCTCCACAGTGACCACTGCTTTGGCACCCACAGTGCCCTCATACTTATCCTTGCTCGACATTAGCTGCCTCCATCAATACTGGGCGCTACAGACGGGCTTGGGAGTCCCATAACACACGGCTATGAATACCCTGCCAGTAGTCATTTAAGATAAGCTGGGCAGCTCATCCCCAGTTTGCCATTATGCGATGGGCTTGATGGTGACGGTTTCAACCTCGGTGTTGCTCATGCATTCATCGAGCACTTCCTGGCCACCTAGTTCTAGCAGCTTTTCCTTGGCCTTCGTCTGATCGAGAGCAGAACGCGGACGCATCTCGCGCTTATACGTGTAATTATCCGAACGCATATCCTTGCGGTTGCCTAGCATAGCACGAAGTCGTTCCTTGACGATCTTCTCAGTCTTCTCGATAGCCTTGCGTGCCTCATTCAGACGACCCAACTCTTCGGTCAAACCCATTTCGGT
>NZ_JAYKBM010000037.1:0-636 GCF_035282565.1 Parvimonas sp. D9
ACGCTTACGTAGCTGTGCCATATTCAATAACTCTGCCCTTGCCTCTTCTTCAACACGCTCCCAGAATTTGGCTTTGTTGAATTTCGGGCGGACAAAATCAGACATCCTTATACACTTCCCAGCCCATGCTCACCAACTGCGCAAGAAAAGTACTAATGGGCATACGTTGCTTAAAGGCTTCTGCCTTAATAATTTCGCCCAATGTTTGAGGTAAAGCGGATAAGCTGGGGGCTGGCACGTCTTGTGCTGCAGTAGTTGATCTGGCCAAATGCGCACCGGAATTGGCGAATTCAGATGTTGCACTTACCAGTCTCCCAGGTGTAAAAGACGTAGATGCGCTAGCATGCTGTCTTCGTTCTAATGCCTGTCCTGCTCTAGATATATGTCCCGGTGGGCCTTTGGGGAAGTCGTTCATGAATTTGCGCAGCTTATTCTTTTTAGCTGGGCTGGGATTCATCCCCTTGCGCAAATTACCAACTAACCCGGGATTATTGTCAGCTAATTTGCCGAATGTGGATTGAGCCATATTAGCCCTATCCAAATACATCTCAACCTCGTCCAGGAACGGCTTGTCCATCGTCAGCATCCTCAATGAGTTGTTCAAGCATATTCACAGGGATGCGACCGCTAAATAGC
>NZ_JAYKBM010000038.1:0-624 GCF_035282565.1 Parvimonas sp. D9
TCATGCAGAATCTGCAGCTCTTCAGGGAAGCGTAGATCAGTGACTACAATACAATGGGCTCGCGACTTTGCTACAGCTCGAAGCCATGCACGTACGTGGAAATAGCCGTCGTACTGTTCGCGCTTTGCATTGGCATCATCTTGCAGAAGCTTTCTAGGAGGCTGCCAGGGCCAACGCGAAAGAGTCTTTTCCTTAAGGATGGAGTCTTCCATTTCCTCTTCGGTAAGACCATACAGAATGCTGCACGATTGCTTGATCGCGCCTGCAAATGGTACCCGCTCAAATAGAGGGCGTTCTTGGGGGAACCGCAGCCTCCTCAGACGAGCCCGCTCTAACAGGGGATTGGCACACGCTGTATCCTTGCCGGAACCTTTGGGGCCCGTGAATACGAGCACCCTCCGGTTAATAATGTCGGCAATATCGATACCCTGCTCGGTGCAGAGATCATGGAGGCTTGGATATGTTTTCTTCTGTTCCATGGGGATGACCTTTGTTGCCTTTCCGACACCTGGGTGCGGTGGTCTCAGTGGCGGTTGAGAAGGGAAGTGAACCTCATACCCATAGCAGAAAGAGCACTGCGCATATTGGGCGGAAAGAAATTCGGACCCTTGAGCACCTTACCAT
>NZ_JAYKBM010000039.1:0-595 GCF_035282565.1 Parvimonas sp. D9
GACATCCTGGTGGAAGGTACGCCTCTCAGCTTTGCGGGAGATGTGCATACCGGCTTCCAAGCCTGCACCTCGGCATATCGAGCAAAGAACGGTGCGGCTTGTATGTGGGTAAAGGTCCATAAGGGTGGACCTGATCAAGCTGCTGACAACGAGCTGGTTGCGATGTCCGGTGGTGTCTGGACTAACCAGCATAAGGGTAAGAACATTGCTTATGCCATTGTCAAGATGGATTACGACCCAGATGCCTTCCCTAATGGGGAGCCTGGTCTTGTCTTTATTGTGCGAGGCGCTAGCTGCTATGACGATCGTGCTGATGACACTATGCCTGGTGGCTCTGGCACCCAGCGTCTAAATGATCCCACCACGTGGAAGTATACGCGTAACGCATCTGTCATTACTGCCCAAGTTCTCCGCGGATTCTACTCTGCAGGGGTGCTGATGTTCGGTGCACAGGCTGAGGCGCGTGATCTATATGCACCTATGCTTCAGGCCGCACATAATGAGTGCGACGAACTGGTTGCTGATGACAAAAACAATCAGATTCAGGTCCCCCGCTATCGGGCGGGTATGATGCTTACTGCATCTGAATCCACGG
>NZ_JAYKBM010000040.1:0-568 GCF_035282565.1 Parvimonas sp. D9
TCTAAGCATATGACTCCCTGCACACCCTCTAGGATGCGTTCGCTATCTGCTTCATATCAGATCGTTGCTGTATGTTTGTATTATATAAAATCAAACTAGACCTATCTAGCTTGATTTTATGGTCAACCCAAATCAGACCCTTAATTCCCTTTGACCCATAATATCAGTCGTGCCTTGCCTGACCTAATATGTTATACTAATGAGGTCAACAATGGAGGCTAACATGTCTAGGCTACGTAAACTGGCAGTGCTTGTATCTATTCCACTGCTTGCTGGGCCTGCTGTCGCGCAGAATACGCCTACTATGCCTAATTATAAGACTAGTGCTGGTAATACGACTAGTTCAAGTGGTTGGGTGCAACAGGATACGGATGGTGTGCCCCTGGCAGCAAAACGTCGTGAGACTTTTGCATTGGTTGCCAGTAATACGCCTGCTGCAGCCTCAACGCTTTTCGGCGGTTTGTATGTCCTTAACCAATCCTGCACTGGCTATGGTACGCTTATCCTGCGCTACCGCTCCGCTGACTGCAGTACGATGATTAATCTGCTGTCCAAGTCTGTTGCGGAT
>NZ_JAYKBM010000041.1:0-568 GCF_035282565.1 Parvimonas sp. D9
TGCATTTAGAGCACTTCTTAACCTTAAGACCTGATGGCTTGACAAACTCTTCCAAAGGAAAAGGCTTTTTGCAGTATGTGCAGATCTGCTCAGTCATCTTTCTTGTCCGGGAAGCACATGTAGAACAACATATGGCGCTCGGCATCTCGAGCATGGCGCATACCTGCCTCATACATGTCGAACATCTTCAGTTTATCGTCCGTAAACCATCCCTTGGGCTGTTGTGCCATCTTGAAGGAATATGGTATATCTGCCAGACAAAGTGCGGCGCGTATAGCACCAATCCACTGTGGAGTATGTAGGGACGCATTACTATGGTCCTGAGCCTTCCACGCATAGACTTTATAGTCTTCGTAGCGTACATGGAATGGTTCATAGCGCTCCAGGAAGTCAAGTAGTTGCTTAAAGGATAGACCAATATCTTTGGTCTCCCATTACATCAGCCACAGCTCGTCCGAATTGAAATCCTTCCAACACACGCCGGTGGTCTCACCTGGATCGAGTGTAAGGATTGCAGGCTTCAGCACGTGTTCGCGCCAATCTTTGCCTTTATTGATAGCCTGCCAGA
>NZ_JAYKBM010000042.1:0-566 GCF_035282565.1 Parvimonas sp. D9
CTTTGAATCCAGATCGCACAATACCGCTGTGCTAAGTGCCTGCACATCGCTACGCGGCAGACGGCCTTTGGACAGCTTCTTATTGATAAACGCCCGTGGATTCGGATGCTTAGGAAAGGCGCTAAGGGAATTGAGGCAGCTGTTAAGCAACAGGTCAAATTCCTTTGGACCCAACTTAGGATGCATCAGGTAATCGTCGAGGCCAATCTTTTCTTCCAGGTATGATACATGTGGTACCAAATTCAACTGGCGGATGTTTTTGGCCTTAACACCTCTGAACCTCAGATCATATCCCAATTGTGCTGCGGCTGCCTGGACCTGCGCATTGATGCCAGTTTTGACATCCACGTCATAAATAATGACCAGAGGAATATCCATGGCAATAGACAGAGCAATCAGTTCAGTAAAGCCTGTGGCGACGCTTTCAATACGTTCGCTAGCTTCACTACCAGATGGCAGCTTTGCCAACATGCGCCCATCTTTACCCTGTTTAAGCTCTGAGTCCTTTGGCATAGATAGAATCCGATTCCGCCAAGAGTCGGTCCCGCTGACGCCTACAGCTGCAT
>NZ_JAYKBM010000043.1:0-556 GCF_035282565.1 Parvimonas sp. D9
GTGCGCGGGTTAAGGACTCGGAAGACGATCGTGACCGCAAAATCCTGGCATTGCTTTATTGCATTAGCCCTTGGATGTATCGGTGGCGTGGGACGCAGTTGCCTATCGAAATGATGATCGCCGAGCCCGGTTCTGGTAAGTCGACGCTGTATCAGTTGCGCCTAAACATTATGTCGGGTGTGGCTAAGCTACGTAACGCACCGAAGGACCTAAGAGATTGGACGGCATCTGTTTCTGGTGCAGGTGGTTTGCATGTCACCGATAACGTACACATGGGAGACAACAGCCTCCGCCAGGAACTCTCAGACGAACTCTGCCGAGTTATAACGGCGCACAACCCAGTTATTGAACGGCGTAAGCTCTATTCGGATAATGACGTTGTAGAGACACCTGTCAAGTGTGTGTTTGCAGTGACCGCAATTAAGCAGCCGTTCAGCAATGCAGACATCATTCAGCGTTCGATCATTACCCATCTCTATAAGGGACAGGAAGAGATCGAATATGACGTCAACTGGGAAGACACGCAGCTAGAGCGGTTTGGTGGCCGTGAGGGTTG
>NZ_JAYKBM010000044.1:0-538 GCF_035282565.1 Parvimonas sp. D9
CTTGATGAATGGTGGCTCATCGTCCTCCTGGCGTCGCGGCACGTAGCCGTCCGGCGGTACGATAATCGCCGCTTCGATCCGATCGATGACGGTTAGGCCCTGCCGCCGAAACCAACGCTGCAGGTCACGAACGCGACTGAGCGCTTGTTCGGCCGGGGAGGGCACGTCGTAGCGAGCCCATCTTCCGCGACCAGAGAAGGCGCTCCATTCGCCGCGATCGTTCCTCGACAGCCGACCGCCGTAGTTCTTCGTCTCGAGCACATAGGCGGTGCGGAAGCGCGTCAGGAGCAGATGGTCGATCTGGACCGCGCGCCCGTCCATTTCCAGCCTGAGATCGTGAATGACGACGGTCTGTTCGGAATCATGGAAGAAGGCGTCGAGGTAATGGGCCGCGTCCCGTTCGCCGGCGATGCCACGACGCACGTTCCAGATCTCGCGCTCGACCGCAGCGCGTTGCGCCCGACTGAGCTTGAGCTCCAACAGCCCTTCCAGCTCCACCAGGTCGACTGATCGATCGTCGGCATCCTTGAGCAGCATC
>NZ_JAYKBM010000045.1:0-534 GCF_035282565.1 Parvimonas sp. D9
TGCCCAGATAGCTCAGTCGGTAGAGCAGAGGACTGAAAATCCTCGTGTCGGTGGTTCGATTCCGCCTCTGGGCACCAGATCTGTAATTCGAGAAATCTGTTACGGGTTGCTATTATTTTCCTGCTGAAGCAGGATTTTTTTTGCTCATTTTTAGTGGGTTTTTCATTTTTATTTAATTTATGTATATTGAGGGTATAAATACCCTATAAATAAGGGGGTATGAAAATGGAATTAAGTGAAAAGATTATTGAATTATTAAAATCTTCAGAAGCTCTTAAAGGTGGAGAAATCGCAGAAAAATTAGGAGTTGAAAAATCTGAAGTGGATAAAATTTTAAAGAAATTAAAGGCTGAAGAAAAAATAATTTCTCCAAAGAGATGTTATTATTCTGTTGAAAAGTAGAAATAAGAACCCCGCCCTTCCACGATGCTTCACATCAGGTGGGTTCCTGGGAACTTTGTTGTTTCACAATCATAACCACCAGCTCAGCTGGTGGTTTCCACACCCCTATAAGGGGATATTTCCTGCTTGACC
>NZ_JAYKBM010000046.1:0-523 GCF_035282565.1 Parvimonas sp. D9
AGATTTGGACAATCTTTGCGTCAGACCTACTATAGATTATTTACAAGTAAATAATCTAAGTTAGGGCTAGATTCATTCCGTTTCACTCCGGTCGAGATGACGTATAAGTAGGAATTCTTCGTTTAATAGATTTACGTTAAAGGTAAATAAACTTAAATAATAATTTTTAAATCTTATAGAAATTAAAAAACACTCACGTCACAATACTTTGCAAAGAGAATCTCCCAACACGTCATCTCGAGCGAAGTCGAGAGATCTCATAAAAATTTCTGAATTATAAATAAACTTTAACATTAAAATCAAATTATTGAAAAATTGTATTATAATACTGCTCATTTATTTACTTGTTAACTATTAAATCTAATAGTTAAGTCTTTTCTTTCATTAATTTTAATAAGAACCCCACCCTTCCTCGATGCTTCGCATCGGGTGGGTACCCGAGAACCTTGTTGTTTCACAATCATAACCACCAGCTCAGCTGGTGGTTTCCACACCCCTATAAGGGGATATTTCCTGCTTGACC
>NZ_JAYKBM010000047.1:0-517 GCF_035282565.1 Parvimonas sp. D9
TCGAAAGGTTGAAGGCCTGGCCTTCATTGGCGCAGCTCTGGCTATCGATGCCGACTTCCAGCTCGAAACCTTCCACAACATACTTCAGATCGAAACAGGCATCTGCGATCTCGGGCATATTGCGTTCATCAGTCTCCAGGATAGCGCGCTGCATGCGTTCCCGAACGATCTCATGAAGGTCCTCATCGCCCAAAGCATCGTGGTCAAGCTGGAACGTATCCTCATTCCACGATTCGTCGTAGAAGTGCTTCACCCACTCAGGCGCCTGTCGGGGACTATCCTTGGCCTGCTGTTCACCAGTACTGCGTGCTTTCTGATAGTTGCCTTCTGCATCGAGGTACAGGAAGTTGATATCTGCGCGGATATCCATTGCCTCACACAGTTCCATGAACTCTTCAACGATCAAGCCAAAACGCATAGCTAGGCGAAGTTTGGTAATGTGGGAGAAGTCTTCCTTGGCATCAGCAGGCTGCACAATCGGCAAATCGTAGACACGATGAAAAACCTTCACCATGTC
>NZ_JAYKBM010000048.1:0-509 GCF_035282565.1 Parvimonas sp. D9
ACAGCCTTGCCACGCATTTTCGCCTGGCCATAAACGAACGAAGGTTCAGTACCTACAGGAAGATGCAGCTGCATGCGCACGCGCTCATACGCCTGCTCACCCTTCATGACTTCTGCCTTAGGTGCAAAGAATGCACCTGTGGTAACATCATGAATCGAGACCTCGTTCTTGGTGTAAATCTCCGTCAGAACAGGATCACCGCTCATCAATGCCAATGAACGTAGCTCTGCCTGGTTAAGATCGATTTCGCCGAAGATCTTGCCTTCACCTGCAACAAACTGCGACCGAATCATCTCACCGCGAGGTTGGTTTAGCAGATTAGGTGCTGCACCTGCAAGACGTCCTGTTTGTGTGCCGATAAGCTTGAAGTCCGCATGCACTCGCCCATCAGCGCGCATATGTCCAGGCTTAATCTTGCCCGTTTTAGGATTCGGGAAGTCGATTAGATTCGTGACATACGTACCCCGTGCCTTGATACGCTCACGGTAGTCAAGCAACAGGCTAACGAT
>NZ_JAYKBM010000049.1:0-490 GCF_035282565.1 Parvimonas sp. D9
AGCTAACCAGAACACATCTGCGGCTCTCTATGAAGCTGCCCTTGTCAGAATGTACGGAGCGCAGGAAAAAGCCGCAGAGGAGAATCGGCGCTACCTCACGACTCTGATGCTCAAGGAAGATCAGGACAACGATCGGTATGTGCAGCGCACGTACATCGAGCGTAATGAGCATATGTGCGCCGCAGAGGCCATGAAGATCCTTCTGGAACTCGAAGACATGCTCAATCCTGATTTGCCTTTGTACCCGAATCCTACACGTGATTGTTCTCGGATGTGTAGCTTCCTTGGTGCCTGCGTTAGCTATGACGATGGTGGCGACTGGGAAGAAACGCTGAACCTGAACTTCACCGAACGAGATCAAGCGCCCGATAGCCTTTGGCATAAGCGCGTTCCTCGTCCAGAGGTTCTGGCGCAGATTCGCAGAGAGCGTCGAGGGCTGCCAGACCTTGAAGATATGCAAGCACGTCTGCAGCAGCTGCCAAAGCCTGAG
>NZ_JAYKBM010000050.1:0-478 GCF_035282565.1 Parvimonas sp. D9
TTGACGGAACACCCGAGCCGCCTTGCGACGGCCGCAAAACTTCGTCCAGGTTGGACGACCGCCCGCCCGTTAAAGGCGCTCCAAATCATCCCGGATGTTCAACCCGAGACACTCCCACGAACCCACCTCCGCCGCCTGACGCCTAAGAAGTGGCCCATATTGCTTGAGCATGAAACGCCAAGCCCGCTCGTCGTCCGACTCCCTTCCGGCTTGCATCTCGATCCGCGACACCTCCAAAGCCATCGCCCGGAGCGCAAGCTCCGCAGTCCAGCGGGAAAACCCCCACGCCTGCTCAGCATCAACCGCCGCCGCGACCGCCTTATATTTTTTCCTCGGCCTAACCTGAGTCTCAAGCCGGACAACGTTTTCGGGAATCTCCCCCCATCGACTGGGCGGAAGCGAACGACGAAGCTCCGCAGTTTTCTCGTACAGCCGGGCACGGACGTCCGAGGTAGTCGCACCCATGTAGTAGGTCCGA
>NZ_JAYKBM010000051.1:0-461 GCF_035282565.1 Parvimonas sp. D9
CTCTAGCACCTTCGGCGAGCTTCTTCATGTCCTTATCTTTGGGGTAGCAGCTCAATGCATTAAGCACATAAGGCTTAACACCTGAGGGCATACCCATTTCGTGCAGGATCTTTTCCAAGAGCTGGCCAGATGGCCCCATGAAAGGCTTCCCCTCCATAAGCTCTCGGGAACCGGGGGACTCTCCTACAATTACGAACTTCGAGTCCACCGGCCCTTTCGTTCCGATGCACTTGGTTTTAAACGGGCAATTTGCGCATCGGAACGACATATTACAGACCCTTCAGATTTTCAACATAGTCACGAGCAATTTGCAGGTTCTGGATAGCCTGCGGCGTAAGGATACCATCCTTAAACCAATTCGGATCACGTGCAGGGGTTTCCATAGGCACGGTGAACTCGTTCTCAATGCGCAGAGGCACTGCCGAATCGATACCCACAACACCGGGAATACGACTGCACTT
>NZ_JAYKBM010000052.1:0-458 GCF_035282565.1 Parvimonas sp. D9
CGCGGTCGGATGGAGGCAGTTTTTTAGGGAGGTTACGATTTTATGCTACACACCCAGAATAAAGAGTGGCAGAGGTTGGCGGCAATGTCATACTTCGACAAGAAGCAATTGGAAGTGCATTATTCCCAGATTAATTCCATTTGCGAAATGGCTCACGGCTTTGCTAAGACGTCTGATATGCCCGAATCAGCACACAAGGCAATTCGGAAGTCTGAAGAGGTAGCCAAGCGCATTCTCAGCATCCTGGATGAAGAGAATCCGTCTTTGGATGAACTGTCTGGCATTATTTCGAATGTCATGTCTGTAATACTGTTATCAGGTGCAACAACCGTCCAAATCAAGACAGTAGGAGTCACCGCAGAACAAGGCATCAAAAGCATAATGGAGGTGGCATGCATTAAGTCCATCTTGGATAGGCCTTTATTCCCAGAAGGCATCGACGAATCAAAACTAGGAGG
>NZ_JAYKBM010000053.1:0-452 GCF_035282565.1 Parvimonas sp. D9
GCATTATGCTCCGGACCAGTATTGTCGGTGGCAGCAGACTTGCGAGCGGCGTTCGAACGTGCGACCATGATACTTCTCCTCATCATCTGTATCAGCGTGGCTATTCACTCTCTGATAATACTAATATAGGGGTAGCACACATCTTTCACAACGTCCAAAATGATAGTCCCAATAGTAAATCACTTGGTAGTGCCGCCCCTAGCGCATCACCAGACCCTGGTCTAATAGGTATTTCCAGCCCATCTCTTTGGCATGGTGGATGCAGGCACCATAGCCCCCAGACCCAAAATCATAGGCAGCGCGTTCAGAACATATGTAGGACCGTTTGCTGCCAGGGATCCTCTGCTTATACTGACATAGCCCCGCCACAGCAGCGCCCTCAGCGGCCATAGTTTTCATCATCCAGGTCAGGATTGCCGAATTGGGCTTCAGCGTCCTCCATAGTACGTCGG
>NZ_JAYKBM010000054.1:0-451 GCF_035282565.1 Parvimonas sp. D9
GCCACGGTTAGCTGCCGTCTGCATACCCTGCACAGAACGGCCAAAGGCCTGCATCCGCTGATTGGCAGAATCCAGACCCTGAAAATTGATCCCCAGAGAGAATTGGATTGCGCCTAGATTCAGCATTTGCAGGCCCCTTAGTCTATTATCACCTGTGTGCCAGAACTAGAACCACCGAATACCGGCATGTTACCTTTGTTCTGGTTTTTTGCCCTTTCGAAGGCCCTCTCTTCAGCGGCGGATTTAATCCTGAAGAAGGCCAACCACCTGACTAGATCGTCGTATTTCCACTGGGCAATTTCGTATTCGTCCTTACCCAGCTCATATGCAACCATCATAGTCAGGTAGCGTAGGGCATCACAGTCAAGCGCTTTTTTCGGCGCTCTTGATATCCCCCTCGATCTGTTCGACCTTCAGGCCAAGCAGCTTCTGGACGCGCTGGATAAATTCC
>NZ_JAYKBM010000055.1:0-450 GCF_035282565.1 Parvimonas sp. D9
TGGCGATCAACATTGCGAAGGAACTGACATGTCGAAGGCTACCATTACCGTTAACACGGGAGATGCAAATGGGGTTGATATCACGGGGGACCTCGTCATTGGCGGGCAGCTCGAAACTAGTGCGTCCGTGGTGGAAACGCCTGCCGTTGTCGATGCCAACAAGCCCACTGAAACGTCCGAGGAACTTCCGGCTGAAGCCGTAGAGGCTCTTCGGGTTGAGCGTATTGCAGGCGCTTATGCAGAGCTTGGTGCATATGCTGCACCCTCTGACATGGTGTTCGATGATATTCGTTCTGCCCTGAACGCTGCTTTGTATGAGCGCTTCGGTAATGGACGGTATTGCTATGACTTCTACTGCACGCATGTAACCGGTGATCACGCAGTTTATTACAACTACGGTGATTACAACGGTTACCGCTACCAGTATTTCCAGATTGCATATACCATTGA
>NZ_JAYKBM010000056.1:0-446 GCF_035282565.1 Parvimonas sp. D9
TGCACGGTTAACAGGGGGAGAGGGTTTAGGCCCCGACGAGATTGAGAAGGAAATAGCCCGCTGGACTAAGAGCGGCGGCGCTATGATCCAGACGATTAGGTTCGCTGAGTCCTATGAATTGCCTGCCGCGCAGAATATGTATATGCTTGGCTATGAATATGATCATGAGGCCAATGGACAGGCAGAAGATCGTATTCACCGGGATATTCGTGTAACACCGCACCCTGTCAATATATGGTACGTCAAACACACCAATTCTTATGACGTGGACATTATCGACAAGATGGCCTCAGGCGCTGATAATGTGCATTTATTAATGCATGCGGCAACAGTCGACGTTTTCAGGTAATAAAAAAGGGTAGCTCAAAAGGCTACCCTTTCTTATAATGATGTCGAAACCTTAAGGGGTTTCAAGATCCTGGACAGTCACCACATCCAACGTGGCA
>NZ_JAYKBM010000057.1:0-444 GCF_035282565.1 Parvimonas sp. D9
CAAACGCCATATAGTTAAAGGCAAGGATATCAATAAAGAAGGCGAGGGGAATTAACCATGAATGCATTAGCAGGAATTGTTAGCCATCAGGATGTTGAAGACGTTGAAAGGTGGCTAGAACGAATTGCCTCGGAGAAGCGTCGTATTGAGGCTGTCTGCCAGGAGGTAGATGGGGATCTTAGTCAGTCGACTGCATATCAGGGGTTGAATGTGGCAGAGACTGCACTTAATACCCTTCTCCAAGTCCGTAATGGCCAATATACCTTTAATATGCCGGAGCGGGTACGTCGTGCAGGTTGAACGTCAGCTAGAACAATGGGAACAGCCTCCTCTGCGAGATACCGCAGTGGGTAAGGCTGTTCGCCCCTGGGTGGGTGTGGTTAGAAAGCTTATTACGGGTCGACTATCGTGGCGGATTCGCCTCACCGTGCTATTTAGCGGTCG
>NZ_JAYKBM010000058.1:0-443 GCF_035282565.1 Parvimonas sp. D9
GTAGGAAGCTCTCCCTACAGTGATGTGGGTGCGGCGAGTTGGTCTCCCGTCGCACCCATTTTTATGCCTTATGCAGAAGGCGACTGGGGCATACCCAAGGCTGCAGCATCTTCAGCACTGACAGCCTGGCCAGGCATACCATTGACGAGGAGAGCGTGGTTGCCTTCCGTCCAATATTCCAGAACACCCGTCACAGCCCCAATAGGCTGATTGTCAGGATCCTGGCGGTTCTCCTTTTCCAAGAAGACCAACTTCGTGGTGCCATCCGTAAGGTTCGAATAGAGGAAATTGCCACATTCGATCTGACGGGCACCGGTCGCAGTACGAAAAATGATCTTCATGCTTGTTCTCCGATCACATCCTTAAATTCATAAGGAAGGTTTACGTTGGAAGTGTACCCAATAAAGAAGGGTGCGATCTGCTTGGACTCATATCCGGCGAGC
>NZ_JAYKBM010000059.1:0-442 GCF_035282565.1 Parvimonas sp. D9
ACAGCCGTGTTTTCCACCCTGCTGACTTTGGGCAAACACCTCCGCCCAGTGGTGAATATGTCTACCTTAGCCGGGGCCTACGTGGCGTATTTGAAGGAGATACATTCATCCCTGGTGCTTGGGGAGGCCGTAAACTCCGTGTTACAGGTTACGCATCCGGCCAGCATTCGACTAAGGATGGTTGGGCAGGTGTTATGTGCCTGTTTGCCAACGGTTCCCCTACATGGGTGGGCGTCCAGGCAACATTTTCAGGGCAGCCAGGTTATCGTCGATTTGACGACGTAATAGAAATTCCCGCGGGCGTGGTTTCTATTAGGCCTTGGCTCCAGAATGCTGGTGATACTGGCGATATATCGATGGAGGTTCGACTTCACAGTCTTAGCATCCGCGACGCCACTCAGGCTGAAACAGTCAATGCGCGTGTGCTTGATGAGGCCACTAC
>NZ_JAYKBM010000060.1:0-441 GCF_035282565.1 Parvimonas sp. D9
TCAGGAACTACATTGGCCCATGAGCCAGCGTAATTTTTGCCATTGTGGATGCCTGCTCCTTCGACAATGTCGATAAAAGCACCCACGGAGACATCAACCATTTCACCGTCAAGCACACGCTGATACGTCTCAGTGGCATCACCACCGATGGCATCAATCATGTCCTTGTCGAGCCACGCCTCAGTCTTCAGCTTAGTGCCGTCGAGCTTGGTATTGGCCAGGAAACCAATTTGGTAGGTCTCCAAGACGGAGTGTATACTCGCCGATACCCACATCCCACCGATATTGGGGTGGTTCATCATTACAGGTCGGCCGTCCCACGATGCAGGAAACTTGCCGAACTCTGAAGCAACAGCCAGCTCAGGGGCGTCGCTGTTTACGCCTTGGAGAACACCTTCAACGACAGCGATGACGGGGACCACCGTATAGGTTTTACCCCGG
>NZ_JAYKBM010000061.1:0-440 GCF_035282565.1 Parvimonas sp. D9
CATTTCTTCTGATTGGAACAGTTATGTATTGCTCCTTCAAAACTCCCTTTGCTTGCTGCTGTCTGGTCTTATCTATCATTACCTTGGTTACATGAAACTCTGCATTTTCCCTCATTCGTGTCACAAACCACACTTTTTGCTCTATCCATTTTTTGAACTTTTGATAAGCATAATAGCCCTTATCAAAAACCAACCAGCTATTAGGCGGTACTTGTAGATGATACAGGAATTTCTGATCATTTTCCCGGGCCGGAGTCATTCGTACAAATTCTGTCACTCCGCTAAAAGCATCCATCATTGCATGAACTTTTATCCCTCCCTTTCTTTTGCTGCCTTCCTGCGGTTTTCGGCCAACGCCGCCCAATATATCACTGAAAAGGCGGATCGTTGTGCTATCAATGATCTTTAAATTACCAATACTTAAGCCCTTTAAACGGCTG
>NZ_JAYKBM010000062.1:0-435 GCF_035282565.1 Parvimonas sp. D9
CGGGCAAACAAAGGCCCTGTCTACAGGCTCTACCTGGCGGCACGGGCCAACTCTAGGCAAAAGAAAAGGGCAGGTCATCCCCACCCTTGTCTGGCCATAATCATGGCAGTCTCTAGCGCGTCCCTTTTGTCGTCCGTGTGGTACGCTGTGGCTTCACGTCTGTCCTTGGGTGCGTCACGGAACTCTGCTGTGTACTCGTGATAGTCCGAGTCATAGTAGACGATGACTGCATAGGTCAGAAGGACCTGATCCACCTTACGCTTGGTCATTAGAAGACCTCCTGTTCGAATGGATAGCATGCCATCAGTTCGCCATTGCTGTCCGTGATCACGATTGTTCCACGATCACCGTTGATGGTGACGTTGTAGCCCTGGTCATACCAGTCTTGGACCATCTGTAACATGTCTAAGGACTCCTCACCCTGTGTACCGTGCA
>NZ_JAYKBM010000063.1:0-430 GCF_035282565.1 Parvimonas sp. D9
ATAGCATTTTCAGTACCCGGACGCCAATCATTGCCATTGCCATTAATGGCAAATGCCCCAGCCTCAGACGGATTGCTCGTGGCATTCCAACCTGCAAGATTTGCCAGAGGCGTATTGGACAGCCAATTACCTACAACGGGTGCACTAGTTTCAAGGACAGTAGTACGGCTGGCAACAGCATCAACTGCTGTAGCACGTGCGTTAGACTCGTCGGTAATACGACCATTAGCAACAGCCAACCCATTATTCAGATTGGCTACGTTGGCCTCGATAGTAGAAGCACGACCTGCTAAAGCAGAGTCTGCATTAGCACGAGTAGATTCCTCATTAAGTACGCGAGCATTAGTCCTTACATCGTCAGTGATCTCCCGGAAAAACCAACCCGAGATCTGATAACCACTACTAGGGGGCATATTGTCAACATTAATAC
>NZ_JAYKBM010000064.1:0-420 GCF_035282565.1 Parvimonas sp. D9
TGGAGGTCATAATGCAAGTTACAATCCAGCTCCCCATCCTATTCGGCGTCAAGGATAAGAAGTTCCAGCTGGCATATCGTCAGCAAAACACCCCTAGCGATGGGGGGTTTATCCAGTCGATCGATCGGATTAGTCCTACATGGTGGGCGCAGTATCAGACTGTTCCTTTGTTTGGGGAACGGTATATTGCAGCACAGAGCTTCCTGGACAGTCTAAATGGGTCACTCAATCCTTTCCTAGCGTACGATCCCGGCCGCATTGTACCATACGCATACCGCAACCAGCCGGGTGTAACTCTTCCGTGGGGATTTCCTTCACTGCTGGTCAGTAACTACCAAGATGCCACTATAACTATTGGGGATGGTACTCCTGGGGGTATTATTTCCCCTACTGATTACATCAGCTATCAAGACGGGGAGA
>NZ_JAYKBM010000065.1:0-417 GCF_035282565.1 Parvimonas sp. D9
CGTAGAGCTAGTCTGGCTTTATCTGCACGGGCTTGATAAATGGCAGCCTGGCGTTCCTTACGTGCTCTATAGGACTTAATAGCGTCTTCAATGGTAGGCAATGCGTATTGCTTGGTGGAATGCTTGGAAATGAATCTCCAACCATTACCGTTATGCTGTTTAATAGTCCACCCACATGGTGTATGACTACGAATAGGGAAGTACCTAAGCTCCAACTGTGTGAATATGTCAAAGTCGTCATCATTACCCCATGGATATTTATAGGGATCGAGCGTGGCGTAGGTTTTATCTTCTAGACGGAATAGTAGCCCATACGGAGCCTCTGCCGACAACAACAACGGCCCATGCACCTTCTGGCCAGTCTGATAAGCCGCCTCAATGCACTGTTGTGCTTGACGGGGATAGAAACGCATCAGT
>NZ_JAYKBM010000066.1:0-408 GCF_035282565.1 Parvimonas sp. D9
CTATACGCCGAGCGTAACCCAGATCTACCAGGAACATCGGAAGTTCAGGCCTGAAGGTGGCGAGGATATCCAGATAGGTCTGCTCAGGGATGAGAAAGCCGAAATAGCCCATCCACTTATGCCAATCTTCCCTACTGGAGTCAAGTCCACCGAATTTGTCATCGGCAAACTTCATAGTCACTTCTACAAAGCCATCAGCGGCACCACCATGCCATGGACCACGTAGAACGATCTCTTTGCCAGGATGGAAATCGGAATCATCCGCCATTTTAATGGGATAATGGCGCCCACCATAGCCATTCTGCTGAGTGGTGGCTAACTTCTGCACCATCTCACGTTCATATTCCCAGGGCTTGCCACCTTCCTTCTTGATAGCATAGCCCTCAGCATCCTTCTTGGGACCCACAT
>NZ_JAYKBM010000067.1:0-403 GCF_035282565.1 Parvimonas sp. D9
CACTCATTTCCAAACTGAAAAATCCAACACCTACGGGTTTGATTTTATTCAGGGCCGCATTTCTGGCAAGGTTCAATGCAAACGCAGTTTTACCCACTGAAGGTCTTGCTGCAAGAATGATTAAGTCGGTGGGTTGCCATCCATACGTCACACGATCTAATGTTGAAAATCCACTCGGTACACCGGAGACATCTTCTGTTTTGGTACGCAGTTCATCAATTCTGTTCAATGTTTTGGCTAACACGTTTCCTACATCTTCAAAATTCTTTTTCAGATAATTGTTGGTGATGTTGAACATTTTGGTTTCACTGTCATCCAATAAATCAAAGACATCGGTACTGTCTTCATACGCATCACCAATAATTTCACCACTGATACGAATCAATTCACGCTGAATAAATTT
>NZ_JAYKBM010000068.1:0-393 GCF_035282565.1 Parvimonas sp. D9
AGCTCAGGCAACTTCTCGAATTACTTAGAACAGGAAAATGAACATTTGAGTGAGATCAGAAAACGTATTTATAGTATCTATGGACAAAAAGCGCGTATTCTAGTAGACAACCCTGAAGCGGGTATGATCAAAGCCGCTGTTTGTATCCCTTTCTAGAATTCTGTTTCTCTACTCAAGCGCTTCTCTCTTATTCAAATAATGCTGTAATAAAGTAATCTGATTTTTTGTACGTTCATAATTATGTGTCGGGTACCGGATTTGGTAATACTGATCCCCATTCAAAAAATCAGTCATGAAACGAAGTGCCTGCATGTAAATCATGATAGCACCTGCATCAAAAAAAGATTGTCGTTCTTTTTCTGTGAGAATATCTCCCATACCTTGCGCATATCC
>NZ_JAYKBM010000069.1:0-393 GCF_035282565.1 Parvimonas sp. D9
TGGCGAGGCGTTCTTCTCGAATAGATTCCAGGGGTGGTGTGCTTACATCCTTGTTGGTTCCGGTAAAGCCGGCCGTGGTGGTGGTACTGAATATTATAAGGGGGCTTACTCTCAGGATCCGAATGCCTTTGTTGAAGTTATGCTGCCAATGCTCTTCGGTAAGCCTGTTACTTCGTCTGGGGCCGCGGCAACTGTAATTGGTGCTGCCGTTAATGACGAAGCAACGGCACGTGCCAATGCTGATAGTGCCGCAGCTACACGCATCAGCAATGTGGAGGTTCGTGCAGGTGATCTTGAAGGTACTGCTGGTACGCTACAAACTGCCATTACCGACATTAATGGCAAAATTTCCACTCGGTGGGCAGCTCAAGCTGTTTCGCCTGGTGGGCGTGC
>NZ_JAYKBM010000070.1:0-389 GCF_035282565.1 Parvimonas sp. D9
GCCTCCCGGCATCATCGCGACGCGTTCGTTCCGATAGATGTCGTGGCCGATCTGGAGCCGCTGGCGCAGGAGCGTGAGGGCTGGCCGCACGTCACCCACGCTTTGTGCCGGTTGATGGGCGGGGTGTTCGTCCCCTTGCCCGAGGTTCCGGCCGAGGGCGGCGATGTGCTGATCCTGATGGGTCGCGTGTCGAAAGAGGCGGGCGACGTAGCCCAGACGATCTGTGACGCCATGGCCGATGGCCGGGTGTGCGCGGTGGATCAGTCCGCGATCCAACGTGAAGTCGACCAACTTATCGAAAAGGCGGCCGCGCTACGCGCGCTGGTCGCTTCCATTCCTGTCTACAAAGGAAAATGCGCATGAAATTGTCGCTTCCGGCCGTGGTGCCG
>NZ_JAYKBM010000071.1:0-385 GCF_035282565.1 Parvimonas sp. D9
TCTCCGTCTGCTTCGGGTTCGTTGATCCATTCTGTTTCGTTGAGCAGGTAGCGGAATTCGTGTTGGGTAGACTTAGGTAATTGTACTTCTGCGGTGAAGCTGCCGTCTTTTTTCTTTTTCATGGGAATCGGATTTTTCCAATCTCCATTCAAGCCCAGAATTGCGGCGCTTTCTTTATCTTCTATTGCGAGGGTGAATTTTACTTTTGAGTAGTCTTTTGTTTTGTAGATGGTTTTCTGAATCATATTCGGTTGTTTGCTTGCCCTTAATACAAAAAGTGGGGAATGGTAACCCAAGAGAGCTGCGAGCTATGAGCTACGAGCCGCGAGCTTTTTGTTTTTTGTAAAAAAACAAATGTTTGTAAGCCACTCGTATACCAAGCTCG
>NZ_JAYKBM010000072.1:0-384 GCF_035282565.1 Parvimonas sp. D9
CAAAATATCGAGATGAAATCGAAGATATTTTGAGTTAATATCTTAGTCTAGTGCAAAGCACGAGAGAATGAGCTATCTAAAAATTGAAATGAAAGTAAGTATAGAATTATAAAAAAATTCGAAAGAATTTAATATTATGCCCAGATAGCGAGAGTCGGTATAAGAGAGTAACCAAAATATCGAGATGAAATCGAAGATATTTTGAGTTAATATCTTAGTCTAGTGCAAAGCACGAGAGAATGAGCTATCCGAGAATTGATATAAAAGATATGTTAAAAAATATAAAAGTTTAAAAAAATTGAATATTATATGCCCAGATAGCTCAGTCGGTAGAGCAGAGGACTGAAAATCCTCGTGTCGGTGGTTCGATTCCGCCTCTGGGCA
>NZ_JAYKBM010000073.1:0-384 GCF_035282565.1 Parvimonas sp. D9
GGTTGCTGATGTTCGCATTGGTAGCGCTTAATGTTCCTGCATCTACTGTGCCGGTTACACTTAAGTTAGTAAGACCAGTCAGGTTCGTAATGGTTGCATTTGTGATGCTCGCATTGGTTGCAGTCAGGCTGCTGATGTTTGCAAGGTTCGTGATGGAGTTCTGTGCGCTGGCACTTAAGGTTCCACTAAAGGTTCCACCTGTAATCGTGCCCGTTGCATTGATATCCGTAAAGTTACCTGTAGTGGCACTTACTGTTGCTGCCTGTATAGTGTTCGTTACACTTAAGTTCGTGAGTCCAGATAGGTTGCTGATGTTCGCATTGGTTGCACTTAATGTTCCTGCATCTACTGTGCCGGTTACACTTAAGTTAGTAAGACCAGTCA
>NZ_JAYKBM010000074.1:0-379 GCF_035282565.1 Parvimonas sp. D9
TCTCAGTGCCAAGGCATTCACCTTATGCCCTTGGTCGCTTGACCAGAAATATATTTCTCTTTAATTGTCAGGTTCCTTGGTGGAGATGAGGAGATTCGAACTCCTGACCCCCTGCTTGCAAGGCAGGTGCTCTCCCAACTGAGCTACACCCCCAAAATATTTTTTTACGACAGTATAAATTTTTGGGGGTCTTTAGTGCCCCTTTTTCTTTTATACTATCATTTTGGTATTTTCTTTTAGTTAGCCTTACAGCTTTTGGTTAAAACTTTAAAAATCTTAAAAAAAATATGAACCAAAAAAACAGTGATAAAACTAAGAATTTTAATTGAACTGTCGTTCTTTGTACTCCTTAGAAAGGAGGTGATCCAGCCGCACCTTC
>NZ_JAYKBM010000075.1:0-379 GCF_035282565.1 Parvimonas sp. D9
TTCAGGTGCGGCCGAAGGGCTCGATTGAGTCTGTGGAAGAGTTCATGCAGCACTATAAGGTAGGCAATACCTTGTATGGCGTAATGGCTTTGGGTGGTATGTCCTCTGTAGAGAAATACCATATCAAGAAAGTCCGTCCTATCGAAGGAACCATTGTCTACTACGGAATCTATGATTCATACATCTTTAGTCTGTTGGACAAGAATGTCATTGAGGTCAATGAGTACAATGACCACTTCTTGTTTGCCAATGAGGCATACGCTCTGGCATACCATCAGTACTGCATCGACCACAATATCGACTTCCGGAGTAAATGGGCATGACGATTCAGGATGTGATAGCGTTCTACAGTGACTTGCCTATGTGGTTCGTTGCTGTA
>NZ_JAYKBM010000076.1:0-379 GCF_035282565.1 Parvimonas sp. D9
TCACTGAAGCAATGATGGCAGCTACAAACAGCAAGGATGCTGTGATAAAAAATCTACTATGACGGATAGGAAGCTGCATATTGAAATGCTAGTATCTTCTATCTTTCAATAATAAAAAAAGGATGGAAAAAAGAAACCCTGCCAAACCTGAAATCAAAACAATATTCAGTTTATCGGGTCGTTCCGCTTTAGCCGACGGCACTGCAGGCTCTAATATATAAAGTGCCGGTGGAACTGTTTCTCCCATCAGTTGAAAGGAAGCGGCTGTTTTTCGATATCGAGATAATTCCTCCAACAATGTCTCCATGTGTTTTTGCAACAAAATTTGTTGTGTAGGACTCGCTTTTGAAATACTGTCATTCAAAGACGCATATTGTTG
>NZ_JAYKBM010000077.1:0-377 GCF_035282565.1 Parvimonas sp. D9
TATTTGATCAAGATCAAGGTGCGTCGTTTACCTCAGCTCTATGCTGAGCTAAACAATCCCCACTTGGCACTGGTCGGTCATGTACAGCAACCTCCGCAGACTTTCTCTCCGGGCCTATGGAAAAGTCCTGGTTCAGACGCATCTGTCTGGCAGGCCGGTTCTGTGGAAGAAGCAGCCAAGCAGCGCTTATGGGGCACTCGGACACGGGACATCGTTCGCCAACCGGTAAGGATCCAACTTCACGAAGGAGCATCACCATGAATATTCCGTCCGATCGACGCAATAGCACAGGAAGAGGGATGAACTGGTCTCACATCAACCAGTGGTTGTTGTGGATCGGCCTCGCCGCGGCGGTGGCGTGGATGTTCTATCGCCAT
>NZ_JAYKBM010000078.1:0-372 GCF_035282565.1 Parvimonas sp. D9
GGGCCAACCCTTCCACAACTTGGACGGTGCCCGGTGTAGCAGCCCGTAACCAAGTGACCTATATTATGGGTCTTCAGCCTGCTACGCAGTATTCTATTCGGGCAACAGCTACCGATGGATCGCGCTACTCTCCAGCATCGCCTTGGCAAACTGCTAGCACGAACGGCATTGCCAATGTTTCCAAGGATACGCAGGCAGTGGGTGGCAAGCCTGCTGCTACTGTTATCAATGACATTAATGCTGCGTTCCAAAAGGCTGCTGATGCGGAGTCTACGTCCAACGCTGCTCTGGCGTCTGCTGCCACGGTGCAGTCTAATCTAACCTCCACCGCCGCAGAGATTCGGAATGAACTAAGTGCTGCGCAGGGTTCGC
>NZ_JAYKBM010000079.1:0-365 GCF_035282565.1 Parvimonas sp. D9
CCCTCCACGTGCTGTGGAGTACCTGTGGCATGACGTTCCGTTGCGCCTAGTGGCCTAGAACGAATATGCTCAATACCAATGCCTGATTTGGCAAGGTCTGCGTTCATGCCTGACGCAGGATTAATCATTGTGTTAGTAGCCATTATACCATCACCCCCGAATCAATGCCTCATTACGCAGCAGATGATTCAGGCGGCCCATAATTATAGGGGTTCTTGGTGAGGTGGTATACGATGGGTACTTGATTGCGGCCGATGGGTGTTTGCACACGTACTTCGGTCTTGGTAACCAAACCTTCAGCTTCGAGCTGCATCAGAATAGGACGCCACATCATAGTGCTTGTGGATGTGCCCAAAGCAATATGG
>NZ_JAYKBM010000080.1:0-360 GCF_035282565.1 Parvimonas sp. D9
CTCCAGCCCGGGCTTGGCGCTGCTGCTCGTGTCGGGTGCGGGGGGCTTGGAGGTTTCGGTGATCGGCGCTGGTGCCAGCCCACTCGCACCCGCTTGCTTCTCGGGATCCTACGCCTGAGCCTGCTGGAGGCCCGGGGAGCGCTCGCCCGCCACTGCTGGCGCCTTGGAAGCCGTAGCGCTCTCCAGACCGCCAGCGGGAGCCTGCGCGGCCTTCTGTGCGGCGTCGGCCGCATCGAAGAAGGCAGCCGCGGCTTGGTCCCAATCGCTTGCCTTTTCGGTCGGCTTCGATCCGGGTGAGCTGCTTGCCCCTGGAGGGCTGTCCGGGCCGGCTGTTGCCGGGCTCTTGCTGCTGTCCCGTCC
>NZ_JAYKBM010000081.1:0-349 GCF_035282565.1 Parvimonas sp. D9
TGGAACGTGTGGGAAGGCCGCCCCAAGCGCACCCTGGCCGGCGCGATCTACGCCAAGGAGGTGGAGCGCCTGTACAACGACGACCGCGTGTGCCTGGTGCCCTACAACCCCAAGCTGCCCGTGCACACGGTCTGGGACCTGGGCTGGGCCGACAACATGGCCATCGCCTTCGTGCAGCGCACGGCCATGGATTTCCGCGTCATCAACTTCATGCAGGACAACCAGAAGACGCTGGAGTGGTACGTGGAGCAGATGGAGAAGCTGCCGTACCGCTGGGGCACGGACTTCCTGCCGCACGACGGCGCCCACGGCGACTTCAAGACCGGGCAGACGGCCCAGCAGATCCTGG
>NZ_JAYKBM010000082.1:0-348 GCF_035282565.1 Parvimonas sp. D9
GCCCTGATATCTACCCCGGATGAACCAATCGTAGCATAATCAGGTAAAGGGTTATTGGATTGATTAACAATACTCACCCGAATCGGCTGAACTGACATAGCCGCAAAAATACTAAATCTGGGGGAAGGTGAATTGTCAATTGTGAATGGAGTAATTCTTGTAAAACTAATTATTCACCATTCACAATTCACCATTCACGAATCCGTAGAAGATATTCATTCACAGGTTGAATTCTTGCTTACGCAAAAGCTGGGTGACATCGGAAAGAAAATTCATAGTGCTCGAAGTAGAAATGACCAGGTGCTGGTAGATATCAAAATGTTTCTTCGTCATGAAATCCAATCATTG
>NZ_JAYKBM010000083.1:0-347 GCF_035282565.1 Parvimonas sp. D9
CGGATGTGGGCGTGCAACTGCCCCACTTTGTCTTCATTCGTTGCACGAATACCCGCTTTGCTTTCACACCAAGCGCTTGCTCCCATTTCTCCAACAGTGCGGGTACGGCGTCCCGGACTTGCTGTCGATACCAGCCCTCAAGTGTCTGTTCGCACTTCGCCCGATCCGCGCCTGGCCGTACCTTAAGCAGCAAGGTACGTGGCGTGAGATCGACGGATGGCGCAGCATCGATGAATGTTATTTCCAGGAGGTAACGCTTGCCCCAGAGGTAGTGACTTTCCTTGTTCAGAAACTCGCGGGGCGTTTCCCGTTCCTGCGCCAGCAGTTTTCTTTGCTGCGACCGTATC
>NZ_JAYKBM010000084.1:0-342 GCF_035282565.1 Parvimonas sp. D9
GTCGAAACTGGTCGGCTACATGGTCCTCGGTATATTCAAACATGCGGCCGACCGGCATCGTGCCGGCACCGTCTGCCCAATCGAACCAGCGCATGATGAGATTGAACATTTCACCTCTGACCTTTGCGATGTCGTTACCAGGCCTGGCCGGGCCCGGGCTCCGTCGGCTGACAGGCTCTTAGAAGTCGGAAAAGTCGAGCGCGACCAGCGGACGGTTCAGATTGACGCCCTTCGCTTCGGCATATTCTACGAAGACCATATGGAAGTTCGTCCCCCACCCCGGAATCATCAACCGCCAATATGCGGGCTTGCCGTCGCCCCAATCCGTGTAGTCGATCAAGC
>NZ_JAYKBM010000085.1:0-341 GCF_035282565.1 Parvimonas sp. D9
GTCCGGCAGGCCGTACAGGGCTTCCTGCTCGGCGTCCGACAGGACGGTCAATCGTTCGCTCTTGGTCGTCATCGCGATGACGCTCCACGAGAGCCCGTCCAACCAACCCGTGCCAGGGTCTCGATCAGCGTGGTTCGCTTGACGCCGAAGTTGCGGCACACGGCCGCCTTGGACATGCCACCGTCGAGCGCGGCGATAATGGCATCCAGTTTCTCGCCGGTGATTGCCTGCGGCCGGCCGCCGATCCGGCCACGTTTGCGGGCAGCAGCCAGGCCGGCAACGACACGCTCCTGGATCAAGGCGCGCTCGTACTGCGCGAGCGCGCCGAACACCTGGAACAG
>NZ_JAYKBM010000086.1:0-339 GCF_035282565.1 Parvimonas sp. D9
TTTCTTTCTTTACTTAGACAAAGAGTTACCCGACTATACATTGGTCAGAGAAAAAATGAAAGAAGGAATAGAGAAGCTGATCAAAAGAATAAACACATAAACAATACACTCATTACTGACTACTCACCATTGATCATTCACACCCATGAAGCTCCTCCTTCAAATAGTAAGCTATCCTTTTATTCTGCTCATCCGGTTTTATCAATACGTAATCTCACCGAATATCGGACCCAAGTGCAGATTCACACCAACTTGTTCGCAATATGCGGTAGAGGCTTTACAAAAGCATGGATTGTTCAAAGGTGGATGGTTATCCATCAAAAGAATCAGCAAGTGCAG
>NZ_JAYKBM010000087.1:0-337 GCF_035282565.1 Parvimonas sp. D9
TTATGGCTTATCTGGAGCAGGCAGAAACTCACGGTATTCGCCAACTTGACCTATTATCTGTGTCAGAGGATGCTACGGTCGAAGAGCTCCAGGCATATTATATGGAGTTCTATTGGTCAGCTCGTGCTCGAGCATATGACCTGTTCATTGTGGCAGCGGAGGCAAAGAAGCGTGAGCATCGCATCCGCAAGATGGAGAATGGGCATTATGCTAATGCGGGTGTCTTGCTTGAGCGCCTGATGACCAGGTTCGAGGATCCACAGTGGATCGAAGAACTCAATGCTAAGGAGGCCATTGACGCGCTGGAGACCTTGATTAAGGTCCAGCGCCTCTCCGT
>NZ_JAYKBM010000088.1:0-333 GCF_035282565.1 Parvimonas sp. D9
CATGCGATTTACCGGTGCTGCGCGAGGTTGCGAAAGATCAGTCATAAATCCTCCAAATGTGCTCAACGGCGCCCAAAAGTGACGGAACTGCGCCCTTTTCCGTGATTTTTGTTCAAATCCTGCGGTTTTTGCGCAAATCCTGCGGTTTTCTTGTCGTTTTTGTCTTTTTATAGCCCAAATGAGGCCGTCAAAGCCTTCTTTTCTGCCAATTCGTTATAGGCAATAGCCACCGAATCCAGCTGATCGTCATGAGATCCTTCTGGGAAGGTCTCTGCCTCTTCTATGAATGCTGCTTGCCACCCCTTACTTTCGAGGGCGTCTGTAGCACCATAC
>NZ_JAYKBM010000089.1:0-328 GCF_035282565.1 Parvimonas sp. D9
GTAAACGGGGTGCGCAAGTGCATCCGTGTAGCTTTCTATGCTGATACGGGGCGCGCAAATAATGCGGTTCTGCAGGAAGAGCGTACGTATGACTACCTGCTGGCATCAAATGATGTCGAGGTGAAGTCGGGTGACTACGCTGTCGTGAAGGTCGGTGAAGTTTTCAAGGTCACGAAGGTGATGGAAGTGCTTCGGCATGGATCCACCAAGGCCAACAAGTATGCTTATGCCATCTTCAATGACAAGTCTCTGGAAGAGGCATTGAAGAAGGACGAAGCAAAGGCAGCATTGCTCGAACAGATGCTCGAACGCACGAAGCAGGTCGCTC
>NZ_JAYKBM010000090.1:0-327 GCF_035282565.1 Parvimonas sp. D9
TCTTGCCAGGAATATAGGCAATATGTGTGAACCCGTCGATCGTCTGCAAATGATGCTCGCAAAGGCTGACAGTCTGGATTGCATCGACCAGAACCATCTGATCATATGCCCCCACCGTGGACGTCAGCTCAATCTTGCGTTCAACCGTCGATTCCATAGCCAGGATTTCTGCCTGGGACTTTTCATTACCCCATGCACCCTGCCTATCAGTGACGTAGTCCGTAAAAGCATCTTCGTCCAGAACTTCGTGGCCATTTGGCGTGGCTGTCATCTTCGGGAAGAAGTCGTAGTTCAGGCCCTTAGTGAGCTCGCCCACGAACATCTTGG
>NZ_JAYKBM010000091.1:0-325 GCF_035282565.1 Parvimonas sp. D9
GCCTAAAAGTAGCCGACAAACCTTGTTCATTGCCGTAAGTTTTTGTAATTGTGTACATTCAATCCTCCAGGTTATTGGATTTACGGACATTGCATTTTCTGTGCGCATTCTGGACATTACCCCAGGTATGCGTACCTCCTTTGCTTATGGGGATTCTGTGGTCTATTGATGACTCCTCCCACTCACACGGTGCATTGCACAGCTTACAGATGCCTTGATCTCTGTCGTACACTTTCAGCCGTGTAATGTCTTTATCTACTGGTCCATTATTACGTAGTTTAGCTCTGTAATTATGCCAGTATCCAAGCATTTTATCAGGATTATT
>NZ_JAYKBM010000092.1:0-322 GCF_035282565.1 Parvimonas sp. D9
CAGGCGACAGGGTTCCTTGAGTCTCCACCGCGACCCCTAGCTCTGCTCCATGCAAGAGTCCGATGAGGCGGGTGAGGTCCCACATGCAGGGGTTACCACCTGATAGGGTGACCCAGGGAGTGTTAGTCCTTTTCGCTTCAGGAATAATTCGAGCCGCGATCTCTTCCGCCGTGAGGTAATCGGCATTCGCTTTAACTGCCGTCGGAATGACTGCATGTAGCGAGTCGCACTTTTCGCATCGATAGTCACATCCACCGAAACGGATGAACATCGTTTTTGAACCTGCAAGCAGACCTTCACCCTGGATAGTAGGTCCAAAGGT
>NZ_JAYKBM010000093.1:0-321 GCF_035282565.1 Parvimonas sp. D9
TCGTAGGCACTTTCGTTGATGCCCAAAGTGGCTTCCAGGAAAAAGCTTTTCCGACGCTGCAGAATAAGCAGTGGGAGAAAAACGACGGCGGGGAACGTTTCTCTGCCCAGTATACTTTCCGGGCTATCAATTCTGATTCCCAGGTACAACGTATTACCCAGCGCATGTATGAGGGTACGCGCAACCAGGCAACTATTGCTTTTGCCTTGCCTTTGTGGGCCATTGAGCTTGAGCAAGGTGATTGGTTTGAAATGTCCTCAGCACGCTGGGGATTTACCAATAAGCTGTTTGAGGCGGTTAAGGTAGATATCGCTACCAATC
>NZ_JAYKBM010000094.1:0-312 GCF_035282565.1 Parvimonas sp. D9
CGCCAGACGGTCAGGTCATTGCGGGCGCTGGCCGGCATAACTATCACCAGTCCTTCACCATCAACGATGCTGGCGGGCATCGTGTCGCCCTCGTTCTTGCCGGTGGTCCGAACGGTGACCCGAACGCTACCGGGTCCGGGCCGATCACCGATGCCTTTGTCCGGTCGGTTCGTTCGCGGTGGCCTTCTCACAACGTGACCCGGTTCGATTCGGCTCAGGACTTCTGTGAGCCCGGATGCTTCGAGCTTCTGGAAAAGACGTGCCGCACCTTGGCTCAGGACATGGGTATCAAGGGGCGCGCGATTGTTCCGG
>NZ_JAYKBM010000095.1:0-309 GCF_035282565.1 Parvimonas sp. D9
GGGGTGATGATTCGTTCTTTAACGGAATCAACAGCCAATGATCCACATACAGGTAGTACTGCTTATAATGATTCATTCCCTAAAATTCCTGCTATTGCTATGGGTCCCAGAGATGCTGATTATATCTGGGAATTGACTAAACAATCCTCTTTTAGCGTTTCTATGAAGACAAGCGCAAAATTTCTTCCGGATACTATTGGGCACAACGTGATTGGAGAGCTCAGAGGAACCACTTTCCCGGATGAAATCATTACTGTTGGTGGACATTTGGATAGCTGGGATGTGAATGAAGGTGCACATGATGACGGC
>NZ_JAYKBM010000096.1:0-305 GCF_035282565.1 Parvimonas sp. D9
CGCTCTCGTACCTTTGCCCCCAACGCAGGATCGGTCTTATCTGCGGTAAGGCTCAGGACGAAATCAGACTTCTCTTTACACATTTTTTATACCCCTAAATTAAACCCGCTCATTATTCATCGCAAAGCCAGGAAGGCGCATCACCCCAGAAGGAGCAATACCACTTCTTAACATAGTCTGCGGTTTCCTCCATACGACCGTTATTGTCAATGGTGAAATTGGATCCCTGCCGAATACGCTCCCAATGCGACTCGGAAACATTGCGTGACAAAGGATCGCCTGCCTTTATGGATTCCTCCAGACGG
>NZ_JAYKBM010000097.1:0-303 GCF_035282565.1 Parvimonas sp. D9
GATGTATTTGACAGTTCAGCACCACAAGTAAGTATAGATAAACAAACAGTTAAGGCTGGACAAGAATTACTTTACAAAGTAACTTACAAGAACACAACAGGAAAAGAACAAAAAGTAGAAATAAAAGATGCTATACCTGAACATACAACATATGTAGAAGGTTCAGCAAGTGATAATGGAGTTCATAATAACGGAGTAATTACTTGGACAAAAGAAAAAGTAGCGGCTGGAGAAACATTTGAAGTTACATTCAAAGTAAAAGTAAAAGATAATGTAAGCGGCGAAATAATAAAGAATAAGGCA
>NZ_JAYKBM010000098.1:0-300 GCF_035282565.1 Parvimonas sp. D9
TGCCTATGGATTCTTTTTCCATTGTAATATTCAACTGCCTTTTTTACTTTCCTTTTTAAACCATTAAAATCCTTTATTGTCCAGCGTTTCAGGAACTCGTTTTTAATAATTCCATTCAATCGCTCTGCATAAGCATTGTCTTGAGCCTTGTATCCCATACTAATCCAAATACCTTGTTTAGACAACTCAGCTATATAGCGATGATCTATATATTGGCTTCCGCGATCTGAGTGGTGAACTAATCCCTCCAACTTATACTCTTGCGATTTGCAAGCTTGTTTCAGCGCATCAAAGTTCGCT
>NZ_JAYKBM010000099.1:0-297 GCF_035282565.1 Parvimonas sp. D9
TAAATGCTGCCAGGTCTTTCGACCGGGCCTTGCGACGCGCCAGCATCACGTCAAGTCTGACAACAACAGGCATTAGACGATCTCATCCAGATCATCACGAAGTCGCCTGCCCTCGTCTATAATTCGGCAGATCATCATCACTAGCGTGGAGATGGCAAGGACGAACAAGCTTGCGGATAGCGGCACACGAACTGCCGGAAGAGGACGTGCAGTTGCAAGCGCTGCATATTCGTTAAGGAAGATTACCGCCAACGGAATGATGGTACCGACGGCGGCTGCGGCAAGGAGCCAGCGACC
>NZ_JAYKBM010000100.1:0-295 GCF_035282565.1 Parvimonas sp. D9
GGGTCCATTCACTTGCATCCCATTTCCTTGTAAGTAATACAAGGAGGCATTCCAATTTTTAGAAATACGATAAGACGGAGCTAATTCCCATGCCAGAAATCTTCTCAACCTTAGCAATTCTTCACTTACTCCATTTTGTAATACTGTTGAAGGAAACCAGTTAACAGCAGGATGTGCCCCAACTCTAAAACTAAAGCGTTTACTTTTTATGGCATGATACCTGAACCATAGAATGATAGAGCCTTTCTCTCCGGTAGGTGTTATCCTGAACTCGGGGTCGATACTTAGTTTTTTC
>NZ_JAYKBM010000101.1:0-293 GCF_035282565.1 Parvimonas sp. D9
TTGAACTCTTCGGTGGTCCCCAAGACCTTGGCAATATCGTCACCTCGAGAACCTGCTGCCTCAACACGCTTGCGAGGTACGCTTAGCCACGATACGAACTTCCAGACGCCTTCGTCCTTATGATCCAGGACAAACTTCAGCGTCTTGTCGAAGTCCTCATCATCCTTGCCCTGCAGCACAATCATGAAGCCGTCGCAAGTGATGGCGTTGATCCAGTTCTCGGCATCCTTTTGCAAGGCCTGGCGGGTACCTTCACCATCCCCCATGACATCAGGCAGCACTACGACTACCTC
>NZ_JAYKBM010000102.1:0-289 GCF_035282565.1 Parvimonas sp. D9
GCCGGTCTGAAACTGATGACCACGGCGCTGGCCGAGCGGGGCATCAACGCAGATGAGCATATGCGCGCCATCGCGCAGATGAACGCGACGATCGATACGCTTGGCCTGGCGCTCGACGGCGATCCCCGCCGCGTGACCGATAGCGGCGTCCTTCAGGTCGCGGCCGGATACATCAACCCGAAAGCCGGTCAGGCGACCGAATTGGAGACATTTCCATTATGCGTTCTCAACCGGCGCCCGGCGGGGCGACCGGGGTCCTTGGCGCGCCTCCGGGTGCCCGTCAGGGCGT
>NZ_JAYKBM010000103.1:0-288 GCF_035282565.1 Parvimonas sp. D9
GAACAGCATTCCTTCTTTTGCAAGTCTGTCAATATTCGGTGTAGCTAATAGTTGAGAGCCATAAGCACTAATCGCATTGGCATCATGATCATCACTCATGATATAAATAATATTGGGTCTTTGCTGTGCTGTTACGATGATGGGCAATAGCCAGATAAGCAATAAGTATTTTTTCATGTTCGAAGGGTAAATGCTGAATAAAGGAAATATAAACCTGTTAGCTTTGTATACAAACTTACTGGTATGGAATTTGGCCGCGTACATGAATCGGAATTAAATACGATTGAT
>NZ_JAYKBM010000104.1:0-286 GCF_035282565.1 Parvimonas sp. D9
TTCCGCAAGAAACTGGCGGCGGCGGCTTACGCGCATACCGCAAGCTATGATGCCGCTGTCAGCGGTTGGTTTGCTAAACAACTTGGTGAAACCTATCCGGAAACGCTGACAGTGTCGGCGACCAAGCGCCAATCTTTGCGCTACGGCGAAAACCCGCATCAAAGCGCGGCTTTCTATGTGTCCGACAGCAAGCGCATCGGCCTTGCTAGCGCGATCCAGATTCAAGGCAAAGAACTCAGCTACAACAATCTGAATGACACTGATGCTGCGTTCGAATTGGTTTCCG
>NZ_JAYKBM010000105.1:0-285 GCF_035282565.1 Parvimonas sp. D9
TCGCCTGCGACGGGATCGGCTTCATAGCCGCAGACTTCATCCCAGTTGAGGCCATCGGCCGCTGCCAGCTTGGCGGCGATTCGGTCGACGGCACTGCCAGCGGCCGGTTCGATCGTCTCGATAGGTAGCGCGCCCATCACGTCAGCGACCATCATGGCGAAGTTCGCCACGTCCGCCGCTTCGCGGCCGATCAGGGCGGGGTCGGGATTTGGCGCGGTGCGGGCTTGGTTGAGTTCGATCGTTTCCTGAAGCAGGCGGCTCCATAGCGCGAAGCTGGTATCGTTT
>NZ_JAYKBM010000106.1:0-285 GCF_035282565.1 Parvimonas sp. D9
TACGATACATGGTAAAAATTAGTGATGGAACGCAGATTTTTATGATGGTTTATGATGGTAATCTATCGGCGCTCATCATAATAATCATAAAAAATCTGCAGCCCATAAAAGTTGAGAGAAAACAATGATTGCGGAGACAGGTATGCACACGTAATAAATAAATTATTCCGCCGTTCAACGAAATTTTCAAGCGATTCAGTTCACCACCTTATCAGCACAGCAACTACTCGCAAAAGCTTCCGGCTTGGCTTTGAAGGCAAAGCCCATACCTAGGATATAACCCAT
>NZ_JAYKBM010000107.1:0-285 GCF_035282565.1 Parvimonas sp. D9
TATATGGATTTGAAGCGTTGAAAAACTTTAGATTCAATACTGCGAAACCTTCTACCAAAATCTATATCAGTAGCAATACCGATTGGTTTGATGCTAAGATCGAAATTAATTTCGGTGATCAGAAAGTGACGGTAGATGAAGTGAAAAAAGCATTGAGCAATAAACAGCAATTTGTACAATTGGGAGATGGTACATTAGGGATCTTACCTGAAGAATGGATTAAAAAATATTCATTGTTATTTAGGGTAGGAGAAGGAAAGTCGGGTTCCATGAAGCTCAGTAAAT
>NZ_JAYKBM010000108.1:0-285 GCF_035282565.1 Parvimonas sp. D9
GACGCACAGCCCGCTGTCGTCGGACAGCGCGGCAGGCCCGACAGGTCGGCCGCCGACAGCGCCTTCAGCTCGGCATTGGCGACGAAGGTCGTCCCCGTCTCTTCCGGCTCGGGCAGGTCGAGTTCGCGCGCCGACAGCAGTTCGATGCCATAGGGTGCGAGCAATTCGCGGAATTCGGCGACCTTGCCCTCGTTATGGCTGGCGATGACCAGCTTGCCTGGCTGAAGCTTGCGGATCGCCTGCGGGACGGGTCCTTCTCCGCTCATTGGTTCACCGCCCGGTCCT
>NZ_JAYKBM010000109.1:0-284 GCF_035282565.1 Parvimonas sp. D9
GGAGAGATAAGTAAGCCCTACATCCAGTAGAAACTGAAGTCTTTCCCTGATCTCTTTCAAAATATCTTTTGCAATGACATTCTGTTTTGTATCGAGACGCTTTTCAATATTCGTAAACCATTGATGTAATTTATCCAGATTTAGATGGCTCAATTCAGCGATATTTTTTTCATCTACTTTAAACCAAAGACTCTCTTTTTTTAATCTGGCACCATTACATTCTGTACAAGTTTTTAACTCCATGAATTGTTCTACCCACTCGCGGAGTGTTTCACTGCTGCTCG
>NZ_JAYKBM010000110.1:0-284 GCF_035282565.1 Parvimonas sp. D9
CGGTTTCGGCGTGGCGAAGCACCCCATAGACCGATGGGGACAGCCGCCGACGCCACTCGGCGTCGGAGAGCCGTAACGGTTGCGGCCGAGCCGCCAGAGTGGGTCCGGCGTAAGCGGCAGCCACACCCCCGGCGAGCGCACGGGCGCTGCCGATGAGGAACGTTCGGCGGTCGTGTGTCCGTCTCATGTGCGATCATACGGCCGGAAGGACCCGACGGTTACGCTGTAACGCCGAACGAGGATGCTGCGTAGGAGCTGGCATCTGAGGAGTATTCCGCTCATGC
>NZ_JAYKBM010000111.1:0-284 GCF_035282565.1 Parvimonas sp. D9
ATTGTAATACTTTATCACGCTGATCGCCCTGTATAATGGCTTGACCATCTTTTACCGAGCCGCCCGTGCCACAGAAGTTTTTCAGTTGTTTACCCAGCAGTTCAAGGTCTTCTAATTTGCCCGCAAACCCGGTTACCAATGTTACGGCTTTACCCGCCCTTTGTTTTTTATCGAGTAGTATCCGTAATGTTTGTTGTGCAGGGGGCAATGTTTCTGTTGTTGCTGAACTTTCAGTATCAAACTTAAATTCAGGATCTGTGCTGAATACAAAGCCATTAGTATCT
>NZ_JAYKBM010000112.1:0-284 GCF_035282565.1 Parvimonas sp. D9
GATCGCCTGGCAACGATTTGCCAATGGCGCTACACCTGCCAGCACAGGTATGAAAGGTGATCATTTTGTAGGTGATTATTATGTAAAATTCAATGACGCTTATAAAAAAGAAATCGACGAACTGGTAGCTTCCGGCATGAGCAAAGAGCTGGCTGAAAAAGAAGCCCCGATCATGAAAGATACCCAACAGATGTTGATTGATTGGGAAGCCGGCAAACCTGAAGTGATGGAATTATGGAGAACGATGAATGGCTGGGTATATGAAGGTTTCAACCAAACCTATC
>NZ_JAYKBM010000113.1:0-283 GCF_035282565.1 Parvimonas sp. D9
CAAAACAGCCTAAGTCCAAATATTGATTGAATGAAACTTTTTGACCACCTCTCAATAAATCAATTATGCGTCTGAATTTATCGTCTTTTGGGGCTTTTAGTGTGTAATTTATTACAGCCATTGTTCTGAAAAAATTCAAAAGCTGTTCGTCAAAAACATTTTCGGTATTATCACGATAATTCCAAAACAAATCTGTCCAAAGTGTATCAATTTGATGTGAAAATGTTTCGGTTGCTTCTGCATTGCTTTCCCAACCCTCTTTGTTTATATGTTGTTCAAACTT
>NZ_JAYKBM010000114.1:0-283 GCF_035282565.1 Parvimonas sp. D9
CAGTACTCATCCAGGGTACTGTCTTTAAAGTGCATGTCGTAAAAATCAATTACATCTCTGCCCGCATTGGTTACCCCCCATGCGATGCTGTCATTAAACCCAATAATAACAGCAGGGGAGCCTGGAAAGCTGGCACCATAAGTATTATGTGTAGGTGTAGTAATTTGTACTTCATACCAGAGTGAAGGCAGGTTAAGACCCAGGTGCGGATCATTGGCCAGAATAGGTCTGCCGCTTTGCGTTTTGGTACCAGAAACCGCCCAGTTATTACTACCATTATTTT
>NZ_JAYKBM010000115.1:0-283 GCF_035282565.1 Parvimonas sp. D9
AATTAGAATTATTAGTGGAAAAATTTGAGGAACTTGAAAAGAAAATCATAGATCCTGAAATTATGAAAGATATGAATGTTTGGCAAAAACTTGCTAAAGAACATGGCGATATGAAGCCGATTGTTGAAAAATATAGAGAATATTCCAAGCATAAGAAAGAACTTGAAGAAAATAAAGAGATGTTAAAAGAAAGTCTGGATGATGAAATGAAAGAACTTGTCAAGGAAGAAATTTCTGAGCTGGAAGATAGTATTGAAAAGGAAGAACAAGATCTTAAAATTTT
>NZ_JAYKBM010000116.1:0-281 GCF_035282565.1 Parvimonas sp. D9
TTGCAATAATCACATTCTCCTAACTCTCCATGCCTGGTAACATAATTATGCAAGGTTTTGTCTTCAAAATGTCTAGAACAAACTTGTTTGATCATTTAATTATTTTTCAGAAGATAATGCAAAACTGATTTTTTTCAAAATTTGACGATGATCAATTTATATGTTCTTTCCTGTTGACGAGTGTCAACTTACTCCCTTTTATGTGTAGGTAGTTTTGTGTTGTCAATTTTCAGCATTTAAACTACTGATCATGAAAACAATTATCGCGATCCTTTTAGTCA
>NZ_JAYKBM010000117.1:0-281 GCF_035282565.1 Parvimonas sp. D9
TAACCGGCCCCCTACCTGTTTAGTAAGCTGTCGCAACCATTCATAGGCTTTACCATTTGTTAGCAGTTCATCTGCCATTTTTCTGATAAATAGGGAATCGTTTGATTGTGCTTTTGAAAATAAAGGCAGACAAAAAAGAAGTAATAATTTTTTCATGCATTAAAGATAATGATTAAGCAACTCATTACCCACCTCTTAGTCCCCCGTCCGAACGATTCATCCGGGCGGGCCTCCAAGGAGGGGATATTTTTTGCAACTTCAACTTACACCCTATACCCTTT
>NZ_JAYKBM010000118.1:0-281 GCF_035282565.1 Parvimonas sp. D9
CTTGTCGAACTCGTGGTTGCCCACGGCGGATGCCGTCATCTCGAGCGCGTTGAGGACGTCGATCGTCGGCTGGTCGTCCGCCATCGCCGAGGCGAACAGCGACGCGCCGATGTTGTCGCCCGCCGACAGCAGCAGCGTGTTCTCGTGCGCCGCACGAAGCTGCTCGACCGTCCCGGCGAACTTCACCGTGTTGGCGTCGATCCGGCCGTGGAAGTCGTTGATGTTGAGCAGGTTCAGCTCGACGGTGTCGGAGAGGTCGATGCCGACGACGACCGGGTCGT
>NZ_JAYKBM010000119.1:0-280 GCF_035282565.1 Parvimonas sp. D9
TGGGCGGCACGCAAGGTGTCACGCCTGGTCGATATCTTGATCAAGATGCGAGGTGATGGAGGTGGCCATGGTTGAGAGCAAACTGCTGTTGGCGACGGTCAATGCGCTGCTCGGATTCAGCATCGCCGCACTGGCGTTCTGCCGCCTGGACACACTCTCCCCTGGCGTACCGCTGCGCAAAATTGCACCCCTGGCCCTTGTGCTTTGCGCAGGTTTGGTGTCTGCATGCCAACCTTGGATGGGCCACTGGCCATCCCCGAGCCAAGTTTTCATCTCCATC
>NZ_JAYKBM010000120.1:0-280 GCF_035282565.1 Parvimonas sp. D9
CAATAAGCAGGCGCCGCGACTACCCAATGCACCATCTGCATATACTTTGATGCCTTTTACAAACAGTTTATCGGTTTTGTATGGACCCTTTGGTAAAAATTTTTCATAGTTGGATGCATCGTCACTCAACATCACATACAAACGCATGTTGAGTTTACCTTCTTTTTGTAAGGTATCGATCGCTTCTACATCCGTATAATGCAAACCGCAATCTGTTATAGTTGTTAAACCTTGAGCAAAACAGTTTTTCTCTGCAGCCTGCAACCATTGTACATAGGTT
>NZ_JAYKBM010000121.1:0-279 GCF_035282565.1 Parvimonas sp. D9
GAGAAAGTAGATAACGAAACCGCTCCTGAAGAAAAGAAAAAAGCACTACAACAGATCATTGCTGATTATAACCAACAATACGGCACCAACCACAGTATCAATGAATTTGACCTGTATTATCAGGATATACAGCAACGCATTAAATTTCAGCGATTTAGTAATGCCGATTACCCACATGCCAACAAAATTGATATCGTGATTGTGGTGGACATGTTACTGACCGGTTTCGACTCCAAATACCTGAATACTTTATATGTAGACAAGAACCTTAAATATCAT
>NZ_JAYKBM010000122.1:0-278 GCF_035282565.1 Parvimonas sp. D9
TCTGTCGGTATTGATATTGCATTAGGCACAACAGAAGAAGATAAAGTATTAAGTATTGATGCCGTACCCGCTTTTGAAGTAAGTAATTACTATCAAATTTCTGATAATGTTTTGTGCGATTGGATTAAAACCGACCCTCAAATACATGCTGAAAAAGCAACAGAGGCAAATAAGGCTTTTGACGGCGAATGGAAACCGATGGTGAAAATGATTAAAAAGTGGAATGAAACGCAAGGTAAACCAATCAAGCCCTCTTTTTTAATAGAAGTAATGGCTAT
>NZ_JAYKBM010000123.1:0-278 GCF_035282565.1 Parvimonas sp. D9
GGCAACGCCGTTGCCAATGGCGCGGGACAGGCGGGCTCCCTGCTGTCCATGCGCGGCCTGGCGGCGGGCTATACGGTCAAGGAAGGTCAGTATTTCTCGATCATCCATGGCGGGCGGCGCTACCTGCACCAATCGGCGGACACGATCGCCGCCAATGGTGCGGGCCAGATCCGCCTTCCGATCGCGCCCATGCTGCGGATCAACCCGCAGGACGGCGCCGTCGTAGAGATCGCCAAGCCGATGATCGAGGGCATCCTTGATGGCGACATCCGCAGCTG
>NZ_JAYKBM010000124.1:0-277 GCF_035282565.1 Parvimonas sp. D9
GGGTTAAGAATGTTAATGGATGGCGCAGAGCTGTCAGTCCCGTGGTATTTCACCGCCGCAAGGATCTGAAGGATTACCCACAGAAGACGCGTTCCGCCCTTGAAGTGGAAATGGAACCCTGGCAGCAGAAGATCCATGACGAGCTTAGAGAACAGCTTATGTCTATCCTCCCGAGTGGAGAATTGCTGTTCGCTGCTAATTCAATGGCTGCCACTATGAAGATTAGGCAGTTTATGGTATGCCCCAAGACCTATGATGAAAGTCTAGGCTGGGGTGC
>NZ_JAYKBM010000125.1:0-277 GCF_035282565.1 Parvimonas sp. D9
TTGCACACTATCCAAGGACCCATAAATCAATTGAGAAGAAGCCAATAATTTTTGAACCTGTGCTTTTACTTCTGCTCTTTGTGATTCACCTGCCAGAGATCCCATTCTCACTTTTTCATTCAATGGATTTCCGATCGTTGTTTGCGACAGGTATTTACCTAAAGCAATCTGTACATCTTCTATTTTATCAGCAGGTACAAAAATTCTTCGGATAGCGGTACATTTTTGTCCGCACTTGGTAGTGATTTCTTTTCTTACCTCTTTTAAAAAAATATCC
>NZ_JAYKBM010000126.1:0-277 GCF_035282565.1 Parvimonas sp. D9
TGCAGGGAGCATAACATCAGTCTGGCTTTTATACAACCCGGTAAACCTATGCAAAACGGCTATGTAGAACGTTGTAATGGCAACATCAGAAAGGACTTATTAAATGCGTATGTATTTACAACATTGGATGAGGTACGAGAAAAAGCAGAAGAATGGCGTATGGATTATAATTGCTCAAGACCACATCAGTCGCTGGGTTTTGTACCGCCAGTCGAATACATTTAATCCGTATTCATGTTAAACTGAAAAAAGAAAATTATACTTTTAACTGGCCCGA
>NZ_JAYKBM010000127.1:0-277 GCF_035282565.1 Parvimonas sp. D9
GGAACAGGAGCATAAATGATGTTTTCTGTATTCTGTAAAGACACAAATTCATCAAATGTGAGTAGAATATTTTTAGTCTTTACATTGGTAGCTGAGTCTTTGGGATTGGCTATCACCAACCGTGGAGGTAAACTATCTCTTGGACCTCCACTGGGGGGTATCATATTCGCACAAGAATTAGCCATGATCATGATCACCAAACAAAGCGCGATACCATATAAGCGAATAATGAGCGTCAAAAGATTTTTCATGCGTGGTGCAAACTTACAGGCTTTCT
>NZ_JAYKBM010000128.1:0-277 GCF_035282565.1 Parvimonas sp. D9
GTATTGATGAAAGACCCGATTCTACTTTCGATAATACCCTAATCCTTGATTTTGTTGTTGATAAGGGCCCAAAAGTTCGTATTAACAATATCAATTTTGGCGGGAATACGGTAGAAGCGGCCAAGCTTAAAAACCAACTCAAGGGCACCAAAGAAAAATCAAGATTAACACTCAACCCATCTTTCGATAGCGGACAAATCGTTACGGTAAAACGGTACGATTTCGATCAATACCTGCGCGATAAAGGGTTTCTTACTGTAAGCAAAACAAAAAAAGT
>NZ_JAYKBM010000129.1:0-277 GCF_035282565.1 Parvimonas sp. D9
TCCAATATGGAGCACGTTCACCACCACCAGAGGACAGCTCGGACAGATGGAAGGCGCAAGTGCAGGTCTTGGGGACCAGCGCCTGATACACCAGCAGCCGAAGGTTGCCCGGCGAAGCCAGTACGGATCGCTCAATGCCCACCCCCGCGAGGCGCGAAGGAATCTCACGCGCAGAAGATGCGTGGACGGTGGTAAAGAGCCGCTGGCCGGACTGGAAACAGTCCTGCGCAGCCATCGCGCTCTCATGGTCACGAATCTCGCCCAGGTAGAACGCGTT
>NZ_JAYKBM010000130.1:0-276 GCF_035282565.1 Parvimonas sp. D9
TCGTCCATGCTCTCGATCACGTTCAGGGTAGCCTGCAGGCTCAGGCGAGCCAGCGTGCGCTGGCCCTCGGACTTGAGCCCACGTCCGCCGGTGAACAGCAGGATGGCGAGCGCGGCGCTTTCGCCAATCGCGTCGTAGATGAGGTGGGCCATGTCCATGGTGACGTTTTTCGTCTTGCCATTCTTCAGCCTGCTCAGCAGCGAGCGATCGAGATGCGTCGCGGCCGCGATGTACTCGAGTGAGTAGTGGGTTGTCTTCAACACCCTCGAAGGATCG
>NZ_JAYKBM010000131.1:0-276 GCF_035282565.1 Parvimonas sp. D9
AGAGACGCACAGCCTGCCAAGCACTATTCCGAACACAATGCACCTGCACAAGACTTTGATTAGAGCCCCGCTGCACCTTATCGTTATGCCGCCAGAACGTATCCTTGCCTTGAGCCGACAGATGAAGACGCAATGCACCTGCCTCACCATCAATCTTAGCCTGAGACGCAGAACGATTGTCGTAATCGAAAGTGCCCCAGTTTGCCATCTTATCAACCTCTATGCGTTTGCTGTTCAATACAATATAATACTTCAAAATCGAAGGAATCGCAAGTG
>NZ_JAYKBM010000132.1:0-276 GCF_035282565.1 Parvimonas sp. D9
GGGTACAACCTTGCGCTCGCAGTCGCGTTCGACCTCGATGCGCGTCGAGTGGACGACGTATTCCCCGGCGAAGCCGACTGCGATGGATGGTTCGTCTCGGCGCCCGTGGAGTCCGGGCTGGACGTCGCCGCGCTCGAAGACGCGCCGACGCACGACCTAGCCATTGCCAGAGCAGTCGACGCGTTGGGATTGCACGCCCTCTTCATGGCCCGCGTTGCAGGGAACGGCGCCGGCTAGCTCCAACGTCCCACCGGCCTCGCGAGATCCTTGGCTCGG
>NZ_JAYKBM010000133.1:0-276 GCF_035282565.1 Parvimonas sp. D9
GGGTTAACGACATGGCCAAAATGCATAAGGTATACGTGCTGCTCAGCGGTGGGGTAGATTCGACGACTACGCTGGCCATTGCGCGTGATGAATTCCCGTCAGCCATCTTTGAAGCTGTGACCGTAGATTATGGTCAGCGTCATAAGAAGGAAGCTGAGTTTGCAGGGGCACAAGCTGCATTCTACGGTGCTGAACATTACACCCTGGATATGCAAGGCATCCTGACTGGTATGCTCGTCGACAAGGGGACTGAGAATGAGGCGATTCCTGATGTAG
>NZ_JAYKBM010000134.1:0-275 GCF_035282565.1 Parvimonas sp. D9
TTTTTTGGGCTTTAGCAAAACGGAATTAATTGCAGATTGCGATTACATGGTAGCAGAAGAACCACCAACTGAATTTCTTCAATAGCTGTCAGACTTTTATGAATCTGTAAAATAAATTGAAATTTATACATCTAATCTAAAAATAATACAAATGAACATTTTAATTGCGGGTGCCTCCGGAAGCGTAGGTGAAGGATTAGTAGAAGCTTTTCTTGAAAAAGGTCATTACGTTACAGCGGTTGTACGTAACGAGGATAAGAGGATAAAACTGGAAG
>NZ_JAYKBM010000135.1:0-275 GCF_035282565.1 Parvimonas sp. D9
TTAAACGAAGCAAATTCTTGGAAACATACATTCAAAGATTTGCCAAAATATGATTACAATGGAAAAGAAATATTTTATACAGTAAAAGAAGTAGCAATTGAAGGATATGAAAGCAAGATAGAAGGAAACGAAAAAGACGGCTTTGTAATTACTAATAAGGAAATTCCAAAGAAACCTAAATTGGCTAAGAAAGGAATAGAAACAAGTGCTTCAATTTATTCGTGAATTTTAGCTATATCAGGTGGAATAATGGTATTATTGAAAAAAAGAAATCA
>NZ_JAYKBM010000136.1:0-275 GCF_035282565.1 Parvimonas sp. D9
GGAATTTCCGCGCCTACTGGGTTGATGCATTGAAGGCTTTGGGCATGTATGATGATCCAGAAACAAGGCTTCACTTCCATGACACCCGTAGAACTGCACTGACCAAACTCATCAGGCAAAAAGCCTTGAACAACTTCCAGATTGCAAAAGAAATGGGTGTGTCACCACAGACTGTTGAAACCACCATTCAGAACATGCCTGATCGTCTTGCTGGTGTGTTTGCCAAGCTCCGTAGTGGTCAAGCATTGAATGAAGAGGAAATCATGATGCTGGCT
>NZ_JAYKBM010000137.1:0-275 GCF_035282565.1 Parvimonas sp. D9
GATTTGTTTATTGGTAATTGCCTCTAAACACAATGCATTCGCAATAGAAGATACGGTTCGTGTTCAGTTAAAATGGTGGCATCAATTTCAGTTTGCGGGTTATTATGCAGCAGAAAAAAAAGGATTTTATAGTGAACTGGGTTTACATGTTAAATTAATACCCGGCGATCCTGAACACGCCCCCCTGCCTCAGGTTCTGGCAAACAATGCAGATTTTGGTATTACAGGGTCTGACCTGGTGGTGGAATATGCAAAAGGAAAACCTGTTGTAGCTT
>NZ_JAYKBM010000138.1:0-274 GCF_035282565.1 Parvimonas sp. D9
TTGCATCAAGCAGCAGCTTTCCCGTCGAAGGGGGCAAGAAATACCGCATCCGCTACTCGCTGCGCGGCAGCAGCGGCAGTGCGATAAAGATCTATGTGCGGCGCGCCGGCTCTCCCTACGATCCGATCGGCTACAGGAAAGACCTGGTGGGCACGGACCAGTGGCAGCAGGTCATCGAAGAGTTCACTGCGCCGACCCTCGTTGCAAACGCCCGCTTCGACGTCGAAATCGCGCCCGGAAGACGTACGGTTCAATTCACCGACATTGCGATCGA
>NZ_JAYKBM010000139.1:0-274 GCF_035282565.1 Parvimonas sp. D9
TGGCGAGCGTCGGCTACATCGTCTGCGGCCGCGCCGCCTACCTGGGCGATCTGAGATGGCGGCCGAACATCGTCGGCACGAACTTCTCGCGGATCGAGCGCGAGTTCGACGGCTCGCTGCGGCCTGGCGTGTCGCTGGTACAGCGGCGCACCGTGCCGGGATTCTCGGGATCGTTCCGCGTGCCCGCCTACAACGTCGACCGCGTGCGACGACTGCGGGACCAGCTCAACGCGGTTCCCGCGCTCTGGGTCGGCCTGGCCACTCAGCCCAACAG
>NZ_JAYKBM010000140.1:0-274 GCF_035282565.1 Parvimonas sp. D9
TCGCTGTTGTAGAAACGGTTGCAGGATTGGCAACAGAACCTTCCATTGTTCCGGAGATTTTAATATTTCTTAATCCAAACTGCTTATTCGTTGCAGCTGCAGCCGGATATGGGTAAAATCTCACATACATCTTTTGGGTTCCGGAAAGTACAACCGCTGTAGATAGTGTTACACTGAGAGCCGATGAACCGTTATTAGGTAATTTTGTTGCAGCCTGAATCGAAACCGGGTTAGAAAAATCAGAATTCAAACTGTAAAAAGCCTGGTAATACAT
>NZ_JAYKBM010000141.1:0-274 GCF_035282565.1 Parvimonas sp. D9
GAAGGATGCACCTGAACCCATGGTTCGTGGCTTCGCTATGCGCATGTATAGCCTCATGCAGCGCGCCATGATGTCTAGCCGACTAGGCGTTACCTTCGGAGGTACGCGCGCTATGTACGAGGCTTTTGGCTGGCCTCGGTCGATTTCGGAGCAAGAAATATGGGATATGTACCGGAGAGGGGGAATTGCACGCCGTGTTGTTAGAGCCTATCCAGTCGCAACCTGGGGACGCCCCCCCCAACTCTATAATCCAGCGGATGCTACATGGACAGCG
>NZ_JAYKBM010000142.1:0-273 GCF_035282565.1 Parvimonas sp. D9
TGGAGTCGTCCTTATTTGAACCCAAAATCTCAATTTCATGTAAATTACATCTACACAACCCATGTGTATGTAGCCACACTTCATTTCCATCATAAACTGCTTGAACAGTATATAAACTTGTAGGAGAAGGAAGTACATTTGATTTAGCTGCTAATTCAACCCATTTTTTATTTAATAGTCTTTCAGCACTTTCATCGCAAAGAGCAACCATTTCCGGAATCCTAGCATAGATAAGCTTAAGCTGTAAATGATAACCCTTTTTAGGATTACCTT
>NZ_JAYKBM010000143.1:0-273 GCF_035282565.1 Parvimonas sp. D9
GCAATGGCTTCCGGACGCTGGTATTGAATTTGAATACCAGTTTCTTTTTCAACCTTAGTTTGTCCGGAAGCATTTGCAGTTGAAATACTTTGACTATTCATTGATTTTGGCGCATGAGCGTTCATGGGATAACAAAATAACAATCAAGTCTCATATTGCAAAAGAGTATTTCTGCCTATTAACCCAATATCAATTTTTTTTTTTCTGAACGTCTCCCTCTGAAGCCGAAGGCTTAAATCTGGGGTCGTTGCTGCTGCAGGACATTCTGGCTGT
>NZ_JAYKBM010000144.1:0-273 GCF_035282565.1 Parvimonas sp. D9
TGGAGTTACAATGGCAGGTTTTTAGCTGCAACTGATAATCACCTGATCAAAATATGTAATGAGAAAGGAGCATTGAACACAACCATTCCCAAAGAAGACAACACTAGTTATCTAGACATCGATTGGCATCCTTCCAAAAATGTATTGCTGGTGAGCGGTGATGATATTCGTATGTATGACATGATTGGAAAGAAGCTAGCCGTATTAAAAAATCTGGAAGAAACAACAGGGGTATTGGCTGTTGAATGGCATCCGAATGGACTTTTCTTTGTG
>NZ_JAYKBM010000145.1:0-273 GCF_035282565.1 Parvimonas sp. D9
TAAAAGGTTTTTTTTGATGATGTAAAGCGGATTTTTTGATTGCAGTTTATCCAGTGTATGAGGTTTCAGCAAAGAGCGCAACACTTCATCTGATTGTTCATCTATATCTTTCCAGGTTTTTTCTATACTCATAATCACTGCTTTAAAAGATTAGCCAATTGTTGTTTGCAACGATGCAGTTTAACCGCTACATGGTTAACAGAAATACCCAATACTGCTGCTATTTCCGGATTTTCATACCCGTCTAAATGCATAGATACCAAAGCCCTGTCT
>NZ_JAYKBM010000146.1:0-273 GCF_035282565.1 Parvimonas sp. D9
GCCGGTGAAAACAGGTTCGGTCACTGAGCTGGTGTCCATTCTCGGAAAAAAAGTGACTGCCGAAGAGGTGAATAACGCACTTAAACAAGCAACCACCAATAACGAGTCATTTGGTTATACCGATGAAGAAATAGTCTCTTCCGATATCATTGGCAGCCATTTCGGTTCGGTGTTTGATGCCACGCAAACGGAAATTACCGCTGTGGGCGATTTACAACTGGTGAAAACGGTCGCCTGGTACGATAACGAATATGGCTTCGTCACGCAGCTTAT
>NZ_JAYKBM010000147.1:0-273 GCF_035282565.1 Parvimonas sp. D9
GATAAAAGTTTGGAATTATCCATAATTTTTCGTGGGGTTCCGTCTGGCTTACTTGTGTCCCACCGAATTTCTCCTGAAAAACCAGTAATATCCTTAATTAAGTAGGCAATGTCTTTAATACTTAGTTCTTCTTGTGAACTAATATTTACAAACTCCAAACCATTATAAGAGTTCATAAGAAATAGACATGCGTCTGCTAAATCATCAACATGCATGAACTCTCGTAAGGGTGATCCTGAGCCCCACATTTCTACATAATCATTTTTTTCTCTT
>NZ_JAYKBM010000148.1:0-272 GCF_035282565.1 Parvimonas sp. D9
CAAAATGATGAGGTCAATGCTGTAATGGCCCCATCGGCACTCGGGAATAATGCGGAGATCAGGGCGATGATGAATATCACAGATACCAAACTTGGCATATGGTTGAGTGCAATCGTAGGGAAGAGTTTATCGCCTGTTGCAGCTATTCCTTGTGCATCGGCATACAAGTGTAAGAGTCCACCTAGGAATAAGAACAAACCGATTACCGCCAACATGATAAATCCTAAAGTCACTACATTCTTTTGTGAGTCTTTCAAAGTCTTCACAGAAAT
>NZ_JAYKBM010000149.1:0-272 GCF_035282565.1 Parvimonas sp. D9
TGGTATGCAGAAAATATGATCAATGCAAACCTGTATCGAATACGTTGGTTCAAAGGTGATACTACTATTAAAGAGGAAAGTGCTTTTATCCGTAAAAAATTTGAAGACATTCAACAATATTTCAAGGGAGAAATCGGAGTGCTAACGCAGGCCAGAGAATTGTATTTCATGTACATTCAGGAAAAGTTTGAACAACCTTTGATTGATATCTACGAAAATTTTTCTAAACTACCTTCGGCAGCACCTTATCTTCCATTCTTGCAGCCTTATCA
>NZ_JAYKBM010000150.1:0-272 GCF_035282565.1 Parvimonas sp. D9
TTGGTATTTTTTTTCATGTAACCAACATCGGTGATAAACCATGCGTATTTCCCGCAAAATTGATGGGTGGTATTTTGAAAACCGCAGGTTATCATCTGCTACGAAGGGTCTGGTTGGTGGTTACTCAACCATTTTTTCTCTGCACCGGATAAGCGTAACGAATTTTCTATTTTATAGAATGGTAGGAGAAGGAGTGTTGTAGAAGAACAGGGTAGTAGCAAAACTAAATGTTATACAATAGCTGTGTAACCGGTGCCAGGTATTCAAAGGTT
>NZ_JAYKBM010000151.1:0-272 GCF_035282565.1 Parvimonas sp. D9
GCTTTTACATCCATTCCGATTTGTTTAACGGCATTGGTCAACTCCCACCGACTGCTATAACTCAATGCCAGTATAAGATTCAAACCGGTATTGGCAGCTGTCATTTCCAGTGCTTCTTTCAGTTCATTTCTGGCAAAATCAGGGAGCATGCTCATGTCACCGATCACATGCAAACGAATATTGTTCTTATTCAGTGTGGGCACTTCTTTTCGGATGGAATCCACCAATAAACCCATCAACCCCTCTACTTCCTGTACAGGTCTATCCCAATT
>NZ_JAYKBM010000152.1:0-272 GCF_035282565.1 Parvimonas sp. D9
GGAGCGGCCTGCGTTCATGCCGAACTGCGCAACGGCCACCAGCATGACGATGATTGAGAGGAACAGGGCGCTGGTCCACATGGCCCCCATTCCGAGGCCGCCATAGGTCTTGGCCTGTGTCAGCAGGTCGCCGAGCGCAGCGCCGAAGGGACGAGTCAGGAGGTAGCCGATCCAGAAGGTCAGCACGGCGTTGCCACCTATGCGCCACGCGGCATAGGTGATGCCGATCAGCGCACCAAAGGCGACAGCACCCCAGGTAAAGCCCAAGCCCT
>NZ_JAYKBM010000153.1:0-271 GCF_035282565.1 Parvimonas sp. D9
TACCGGTGGAGTCCGTCGTCGGTGACACCGTGTGCCGCGCGATCCTCCAGACCGCCATGCACCTCCACAGCCTGGCCGACGTGCGCGCCCGCACGGACGCGAACGGCGTGGCCTACACCGATCAGGCGGCCACCGCGCTCTGCCAGCAGGCCGAGACCTGGTACTTCGGCTGATGCCAGACTGACCGCACCAATCTCAACAATCACGCCCCTCCCGGTTCGCCGGCGAGGGGCTTTTTTGTTGCCGGCCGGCAGCATGGAGCGCGACGTTT
>NZ_JAYKBM010000154.1:0-271 GCF_035282565.1 Parvimonas sp. D9
CATACGAAGCAGGAGGTTATCTTTCGAAATACCTGCATTGTTTACACAAACATCTATTGTTCCAAATTCTTTCATTACTTCGTTTACAAAGCTTTCGCATTCCGCAAAATCGCCGGCATTGCTTTTCCAGGCTTTGGCATTTATGCCCATTGCCTTTAATGTTGTTTCCAGTGTCTTTGCTTTTTCTGCACTGCTGTCGCTAACATAGGTAAATGCAATATGACTGCCATGTTCGGCCAGTTTCAGGGCAATGGCTGCACCAATACCACGT
>NZ_JAYKBM010000155.1:0-271 GCF_035282565.1 Parvimonas sp. D9
CAGGTACAGGTTATGATAAAACACTACAAGCCAATTTCGCTCAAAAAATGGAGCAGATGGTGAATGTTTTGTTCGACTTATCGCAGCTCTCAGGAAAGCCCAAAGAACCAGGCGGACCCTCTGTCTCGGACCCAACTTTGGTACCGGTTGGACCCGGTAAAAAAGATTACGATTCAGACCTCACAGATGAAGGTATTCGCACTGATTATTGGAATTGGGGTAAAGGGTTTATTAGTGCATATCCACCTGATCAGTTTATTATGCTGGAAAT
>NZ_JAYKBM010000156.1:0-271 GCF_035282565.1 Parvimonas sp. D9
TGCCGCACCGACAGCGAGGGCACGCTGAGTCTCCAAGCTGTTCTTTGGCATTGCTCCACCAAGTCGCGCGGACATCGGCCGCCATTTGCGACGGCCCCTGGACACACCATAACAAATGGCTCAGCGACTACCGTACGCGAGCAACTTCCCTGAAGCTGACGTTGCCCAGTGGTCTCGTCGCAGGTACACGCATGGCATTCGAGCTACAGGAGGCGTTCGGTGCTGAGTATCTTTCAGATGCGGGATGCGAGTACACCGCCATTGAGAGAGC
>NZ_JAYKBM010000157.1:0-270 GCF_035282565.1 Parvimonas sp. D9
GGCACGTGCAATAGATAAACGTTGTTTCTCCCCGCCACTTAGTTTGAGACCGCCTTCCCCAATCATTGTATCCAGCCCTTTTTCTGCACGCGATAAAAGGTTGTCGCAGCTGGCTTTATGAAGGGCTTCCAGCAGGTCTTCCTCGGTGGCATCAGGATACACAAAGCTGAGGTTTTCTCGTATGGTTCCCGCAAACAGTTGGGTGTCTTGCGTTACAAAGCCGATTTGATTTCGCAATTCATCAAAATTCATGTCTGCCCCATTCACTTT
>NZ_JAYKBM010000158.1:0-270 GCF_035282565.1 Parvimonas sp. D9
TCTTATTTTTTATCATTATTGTCCGACTAAATTTATTGTAAATTCTTTGTAAACTGCAGCGGGTCGTCAATTTGAAAGATTTTAATAATATCCTTAAATACGGGGGAGTTCCCCCATATTTTTTATGGTGAAAAGTTAATGCTTTGACCATTAGCTTTTCGCCAGGCTTTATAAGTGTCTTTTATAAAGTATAACAGTTCTACGTAGCTCATCAAATGCAGCCTGATAACTGTGATCATGTTGCTAAATGACTTTTTAGTTGTTGCTTTT
>NZ_JAYKBM010000159.1:0-269 GCF_035282565.1 Parvimonas sp. D9
TTGAACGCCTGCGCTCGCACCAATACGTGTCGCACCTGCTTCAACCATTTTATTGAAATCTTCTAAATTACGTACGCCACCTGATGCTTTTACTTCTACATCAGCACCTACTGTATCTTTCATTAATTTAACGTCTTCTGCAGTCGCACCGCCACCTGCAAAACCTGTTGAAGTTTTAACGAAGTCCGCACCAGCCGTTTTTGTTAATTCACTCGCTTTTACAATTTCGTCATGGTCCAACAATACCGTCTCAATAATCACTTTTACTG
>NZ_JAYKBM010000160.1:0-269 GCF_035282565.1 Parvimonas sp. D9
CAACGAAATAGCGCAGTAATCTGAGTTCCAATGCGGCCTCCTGTTCGCTCCGTTCCTGGCATGTGTCCACCTCATGCGGATTGCGCCTCGCTTTCTCCTTCGATGATTGGCAAGAGGTTCCGGCGTTGCATGCTTGCCTATTCGGATAGACAGATCGCATCCGACACTTCGGAGGTTGAGGCGGAACGCTACCTGGCCGAAGAGACCTGAGAACCTCAATCGCCGCGACGCTGCACTACCGCCTGATCCACAGGTTCAGTTCAATCAAT
>NZ_JAYKBM010000161.1:0-269 GCF_035282565.1 Parvimonas sp. D9
GGCAGATCAGCAAGTGAGTGAAAAAGCCGCGGCTGAATTTGATCGATTTGTTTCTGTACTTAGCAATGCGGGTGTTCAGGTAACTGTTGTTGAAGACACACCTGAACCTCATACTCCTGATTCTGTATTTCCTAATAACTGGATCTCATTTCATACTGACGGCACTATTTTTTTGTACCCCATGTTTGCGGTCAATCGTAGGCTAGAACGTAAGCCTCATGTTCTATCTGCGATTGCTGAAAAGTTTCGTGTTGAAAATACGATAGATC
>NZ_JAYKBM010000162.1:0-269 GCF_035282565.1 Parvimonas sp. D9
TATGCTCCGGAACTTAGTATCGGAGATCGTTCCATCGTAGATTTCTTCACGAATAAAATCCATTTGCTTTTGCAAAGTATCAACCAGTTGCTTGTTAATAACAAACTGAAAGCTGTCGTCCAGAAAGCCAAATGAAGAAAAAACGGAACAAGCACGAATCACATCATAGTCCAAATCATTTTGTTCTCCGTGATCAAAAAGCAGTCGTTTGATTAATGTGTCGATGGGATAATTGTGAAGTTCATTCAATCCCAACTTGGATACCTGAT
>NZ_JAYKBM010000164.1:0-268 GCF_035282565.1 Parvimonas sp. D9
CCAAAGGACTGAAGTATGACAAGTAGAGCTCGTCTGATTTCCCCGCAATACGTTCATAAATAGTAAAAGCCAGTGGTAATAAACTCGCCAGAAAGACTTTTCGTTTTTCATAAAGAAAACTACCACTGTCAATTAGTTGATCATTCAAGATAGACAGTAATGTTTCATCCATATGACCTGATTCACCTGCTTGCTTTAATAAGCTATTTCTTTGCTGTAATATTTTTTGATAATTAATCAACTGTTGTAAATAAGCATGATCTAACTG
>NZ_JAYKBM010000165.1:0-268 GCF_035282565.1 Parvimonas sp. D9
GGAACTCATTAAATCTTTTGAACAGGAAGGAAATATCAAACATGTTTGTCCGGGTAATCCCACTCTTCAATTCACTGCAGCAGCATGGAAAGCTTTTTCTGAAAAAGAACAGCAAGATATTTTGATGGATTATCGTCTTGCTTTCTGTGGTTATGGTGAAGTGAACTGGTGTGAAGCTTTGGGAACCGTATTGGCTAATGATGAAGTAGTGAATGGCGTGAGTGAGCGTGGTGGACATCCTGTTGTCAAAAAGAAACTACGTCAATGG
>NZ_JAYKBM010000166.1:0-267 GCF_035282565.1 Parvimonas sp. D9
CATTTTGGGGAGCCGGCGAAAAGCCGGGATTTCCGGGCGTCTAGGGCACTTCTACACCGCTGCACCGCTGCATAGGGTGTGCCCCTTCTAGGGCTCCTAGAAATGGCCCCGAGAGTGTGTAGGTCGGGATTCCCGTGGGTGGCCTGTCGAGCCGGGTCTCCCGCAGGAAGAAGCCCGGCCGGAGCGCTCTCCGGCCCCGCAGCGGCAACGATCACGGCCCTCGCATGGAGCGAAGCCGGACCTTCTGGTTGGGGGTGTGGCGGGCAT
>NZ_JAYKBM010000167.1:0-266 GCF_035282565.1 Parvimonas sp. D9
TTCAAACCCTTACACTTAGTTCATCAGATAAAACAACGACTGAAAAAAATTCTACCAGCAGTTCTGTAAACGCTTCCTCTAAACAAGATGAAGCAAATTTTATTGCTAATGAAGTTGCAGCAAAAAATACAAACAGAAAACTAGACCCAACTTATATCGAGGCTTCTCCATCTTTTATAAAAAACAGTACCCGTCAGTCGATACCATCTTCTAACACAATTACACCATCCATTTCAACTGATCAAGATCTTTCGCTTGAACAACTA
>NZ_JAYKBM010000168.1:0-266 GCF_035282565.1 Parvimonas sp. D9
CCAACATACACCAATAAACTAGAAATGATGGTTTGTTTACGAATACTTCCCATGGGTCTGTTGATAGATTCCTGTAAAAATAAGGTGCAGAAAACTAGTTTACACAGATTTTGCCGGAGTGGCTGCTAAATAAAAGCAAAAAAGAGAAGCCACAGACTCGTCCGCCTCAGGCGGATGAATCTGTGGCTTTTATAATAAGACTTAAGTTATTGTTTTTTCAATTTGTCTTTGAACACTTTCTCAAACTTTTCCAATTTAGGTCTGAT
>NZ_JAYKBM010000169.1:0-266 GCF_035282565.1 Parvimonas sp. D9
TTGCATCACAGTAGGTTGTATTCCCATCCAGAACGATCAAATAGAAGAATTATATGTATTGGCATCTCATGCCCGGAATCAAGGGCAGGATTTTATTCCGGTACATATCTACCCTGTACGTTTCAGTAATAACAGAAGTCAGGAGTACCTCGAACGAAACAGCAAAGAAGACAAAGAATACCAAAAGTTCTCTACCCGTCTCAAAGAGGTATACGACTACTTCGAAGAAAATAAAAAGCTTCCGCTGATATCGGTGAATAGAAAAG
>NZ_JAYKBM010000170.1:0-266 GCF_035282565.1 Parvimonas sp. D9
AGCCGGGCGAGGTTGTCCTTCTCCTCCTCCGACAGCAACGCGTCGTCAGGCCGCTGCTCGCGCAAGGCGTGGCACAGGAACGCATTGGCGGTCGCGTCGCCTGCCTTGCCCAGCCGGGCCTGGCTCAGCATGCCACTCTCGCGCACGGTGCGCAGCAGCGTGCCGGCAACGGCGGCAAGGTGCGCGGCGAGTTCGGCGTCGGTCTGGTCCATGCATGCGTCCTTCTGCATCAGATCACCGGCATCCAGTGGCCGAGGACCCGGTCT
>NZ_JAYKBM010000171.1:0-266 GCF_035282565.1 Parvimonas sp. D9
GCGCAGTTCATATAGCGTCTGGATGCTATAGGCATCAAAGCCTACATCACGCTTTGTCCCGTCGCTATACGAAGAGGCTTTCACTACTCGGATGCATCGAGGCTTAATGTCCTTGAGGAGCATTCCTGCAACGCTCAGACCACCACGTGCGACGACTAGCACCGTATCGATGCCTGCGGTAACTAGGCTCTTTTCGAGCCTAGCACACATCTCCTCGCATTCGGCCCAGGAAAGAGCCCCAAAATTATACCCGGATTCCATCGAAG
>NZ_JAYKBM010000172.1:0-264 GCF_035282565.1 Parvimonas sp. D9
TTCTACCAGGCGGGCGCGCTCGTGTTCGGCGGGGGGCACGTCGTGCTGCCGCTGCTCCAGGCGGGCGTCGTCGACCCGGGCTGGGTGTCGCAGGCGCAGTTCCTGGCGGGCTACGGCGCCGCCCAGGCGGTGCCCGGCCCCCTGTTCACGTTCGCGGCGTACCTGGGCGCCGTCGCCCAGGTCGGCCCTGGCGGGGCGCTCGGCGCCGTGATCGCGCTCGTCGGCGTCTTCCTGCCGGGGTTCCTGCTGCTGACGGGCGTGCTG
>NZ_JAYKBM010000173.1:0-264 GCF_035282565.1 Parvimonas sp. D9
TTGCCTTTGGTAAATGCTTTTGTACGTTCTATATAATCATCTAACTGAATTTTTTTAACCGCTGAAGAAGTATTGATGATACACATAACTGTTTGCTTTTCATCATACCTGAAATACACATATAATCCGTCTAACGGCAGGTATTGCATGGTTTTTCCGGTTGTGAGAGCAGATGATTTTTTTCTGAATTGTGCCACAGTTTTTACAAAGTTAAAAGCCTCCTTTTCCTGGTTTGACCTTCCCGCAGCTGTAAACTTATTTGAA
>NZ_JAYKBM010000174.1:0-264 GCF_035282565.1 Parvimonas sp. D9
GATCGTAATCTTACACAAGAACAATTGGGTAAATTGGTAGGTGTTCAAAAAGCACAAATATCAAAGTTGGAAAGCGGTGCAAACAGTGCAACCTTAGATACCATTATAAAAGTATTTAAAGCTTTACAAGCAAAAATTCAATTTACTGTTACGATTGATCAAAAAATGCTTAGGTTGAACTAACTCTATTTCCCTTCCAACAAATACCCCTCCCAACCTATCTTTATTACCACCAAACAATTTCAAATGCCGCACTGGTTATTC
>NZ_JAYKBM010000175.1:0-263 GCF_035282565.1 Parvimonas sp. D9
CGTCATCAATAAGGCTGGGAAGGTGATTGCTTCTACCTTCACGGCAGATGGGTCTCGGTTGGCTTCTTTTCAACCCTTATGGGAGAAAGTAAAGAATGAAGATGCATTGAAGCCTTTGTATATCGATCATTCCATTCAACAATCTATTACAGGCAATGCATTGAAAGTTGCTGGTAATTATCCGGTGACTAACTATAAAAGATCGTTTCAATTGTTAAATATCCATAGCTGGCGTCCTTATTATGATCGTCCGGAGTATTCCT
>NZ_JAYKBM010000176.1:0-263 GCF_035282565.1 Parvimonas sp. D9
TCTGCTTCATCCGAAGTAATGGGTGATATTACAAAGGAAAAGAATGTTTTGGTAGTAAGAGATGTTAAAAAGTTCTCCAAATTGAAAGTAGCTTATATTTTAGCAAAAGACGAAGATGAAATTAGGGAAAATGGAGGCAGAAGTGTTTCCTTAAAGGAAATTTATGAGGCGATTACAATGTCTGAAGGAGGTCATTAAATTGAAAAAAGGATTGATATTTTCTTTAAAATTATTATCTCAGACTTTTTTAATCGGAATTTTAT
>NZ_JAYKBM010000177.1:0-263 GCF_035282565.1 Parvimonas sp. D9
TATCCCTTGTATGCGGTGGTATTGGAAGCACGGAAGAAAGGATCAAAAATATAGCGCAGCTCTTTTTCCGGGATACCAATACCATGGTCTTCCACCACTACAATGCACTGCGTTTCGCTGGCATGCAGTGAAATGGTAACCTTACCATTATCAGAATACTTACAGGCATTCTGTACTACATTGGTAATGGCCAGTTTCAGTAAATTCTGGTTCCCGTATATGGTTATATGTTCGGTATCCTCTGGCAACCTTTCAAAATTAAT
>NZ_JAYKBM010000178.1:0-263 GCF_035282565.1 Parvimonas sp. D9
CATGCGCCGATGATGGAAGTACCCGATGAATTCAATCGTATTCTCGATGGGTTCTTGCAAAAATTAAGTGTTGTTTCACAACCTTCCTAAAGGTTGACGCGTATATCAATTGAAGAAAGAATCATGCTCGCATCGCAGCTCATCAATACCGGATTTCCAGCGGTCAATTTATTTGACAAAGTTTCTTTTGCCTTACAATTGATGGAGGATTACGACTTATTGCATCTCCCGGTACTCAGTGAGGAAAAATTTGCCGGCATCAT
>NZ_JAYKBM010000179.1:0-263 GCF_035282565.1 Parvimonas sp. D9
TTTTCCCATTTTTAACAAATTCTTTAACAGAAACAGCTGCTTGTTTTACTAACGACAATGTTTTATTATCTTTTCAGGATAAAACAAAACTACTATGCGATTACTGCTTGCCCTTTTTTTATTGTTGCTTTCAGGCAATATCCTTACCGCAACAGCCCAATTAAAACAACTAAAACCATCAGACTATGGCAAATGGCAACAGATAGGCATCACTGATTTGTCGCCCAATGGCAATTGGATAGGATACCATATCAGTATTCAGG
>NZ_JAYKBM010000180.1:0-262 GCF_035282565.1 Parvimonas sp. D9
TATAAACATAATTTTTATTCTTAAACATAATTTAAAATGCAGAAAGTAGTGTGTTATTTGATTTCGTTCTATGAAATTAACTGTCTAGTATCAACGATCTTATTAACGCTGATATCGGATATGCTTAATTTTATAGTAAATTGTATGAGAAAGATGCAGGATATTATTTAGCTAATAATTATATATAAATTTCAAATCGATGGTTATTAACTACTAAATAAAAATATTTGCTAAATTAATGACTTTGTACACACATTATTTT
>NZ_JAYKBM010000181.1:0-262 GCF_035282565.1 Parvimonas sp. D9
CGGTTTCAACGATCAAATTCTGATAGTAGTCACCTTTTACAAAAGATTTTAAAAAACGTTCATTCCTTTTCGTTTTCGGAGCAAAGACTTTAAAAACATAGCGACCATATTTCGTATCAATCAAAGATACTTTGGTATCATCAATATTACGTAATACTTTTACTGTTTTAAAATTATAGGCCAGTATTTCATCAAAGATTTCTTTATATTTATTATCATTATCTTTGTAATAAAATGAGAAGCCGCGATAACGTATACTTGT
>NZ_JAYKBM010000182.1:0-262 GCF_035282565.1 Parvimonas sp. D9
TTGATCCGCTGCGAAGCGGTCGCCGGGCGCAGCCGCCGAGCCGTCACCGAAGAGGCCTTGCCCGACGCCGTCGCGTACCGCGGAAAATGTATTGAGCAAGGCGGCCGCCGCCAGCGCTAGATCGCGGGCGAAGCTTTGCGTCGGCTGGATTCCATAGGCCTGCCCACCGCCCCCGGCCCCCTGATATGGGGTCGTCAATCGCAGATCGGTCGCAGATACGATTTGGCCGACCTCATAGCTGCGCCCGTCCTGCCCGACGAAG
>NZ_JAYKBM010000183.1:0-262 GCF_035282565.1 Parvimonas sp. D9
CAGGCGGACGCCGATACTGTAAACATGGTTGAGGCGTATATCAACGCTCATAAGGCCAAATAGCGACAAATCTTTTGGCCCTTGAAAAGCTTTGCATTTCCGTTGATAATGGGTTGTTAAAAAGGAGGATTATATGGCTTCGAATGCTAATGCGCCTGCATACCCTTTCATTGTGGGATGTATCACTTTGCATCCTGGTGAAGGTGAAGGCGATGTTAATGCCTATGTGGAGTATTTAGGCTCACATGGCACCTTAGAGGCT
>NZ_JAYKBM010000184.1:0-262 GCF_035282565.1 Parvimonas sp. D9
GCAAAAAATCAAAAAAGAAGAAGACAGCATCAACAAAAACTAAAGATCAATTTGATTTTTTGAGGGCGTTATAATGCGCAAATAATTTGATCAGATCTGTTTCTTTTTTAGTCTTGAGTTTATGCGCCAGCAGATAATTATTCATCGCAATAGCGTCTTTTCCAAATAAACGAATTAGTTCTGTTGGTTCAGCCGGTAATGCAATCAATCCGTTGGTAGGTATATAAGAATAATACACTTCTTTTTTTGTGTAAGTCCTGAT
>NZ_JAYKBM010000185.1:0-260 GCF_035282565.1 Parvimonas sp. D9
TGCGGCGGATTTCCCGGGGGGCGGCCACCGCGTCGACCAAGAGGTTTACCTCGGGCACGGCAGTTTGGCCATAGGTGGCGCGCATTGCGCCTTGCAGGGCCTCGCGGGGCACGCGAATCATACCGATGCGCCGTCCGAGCGTGAACTGGAGGCCGCTCATCTTTTGCAAGTTCACGGGGTCGGACACTGCGACTACGAGAGTCTCGTTTTCCAGATAGAGCGGCAGGACTCCGTTCGAAACCGCCATCTCTCGGGGGAGG
>NZ_JAYKBM010000186.1:0-260 GCF_035282565.1 Parvimonas sp. D9
CGGCCCCAATCATCAATTCGGGTTCAACCGGAATTGAAAAAAGGTTACAAAAGTTTTTATTTACATAAATGATCTCTCGATTTCCTGATTCAAACAGAACAGCAGTAGATACGCTCTCAAGTATTAGTTTGAGATCAGTTTCGATATCTTTTATCAAATGCTGCATTCTATTACTTTCGTTAACAAATGCTCCTTATCAACAGGTTTTTCGACGTATGCATGGATATGATCACCAAGCCCTGATTTGGCAAAGTGACTAT
>NZ_JAYKBM010000187.1:0-259 GCF_035282565.1 Parvimonas sp. D9
TGAGATTTCCTGTTGCAGAAATGCAAGAGAGATTCGATAAAGAAAATGTCGTAGATAGGTCAGAGGTGTAAAGGTGGTAACATCAAAGCTAACTGATACTAATAAATCGAAAGCTTGACCAGAAATATATACTCTTTAGTTGTGAGGGTATTAAACAGAAATATATTGAAAGAAAAGTAAACAAGTATGGCTGTGATAGCTAAGAGGATACACCTGTTCCCATCTCGAACACAGAAGTTAAGCTCTTAAACGTCGAAGG
>NZ_JAYKBM010000188.1:0-259 GCF_035282565.1 Parvimonas sp. D9
TTTTTTCGATCGAAGAAGCCCAAATCCGCAAGTCAGTCACGGTGTCATCAGCGTATCTCATCACGGAGAGTTTGTATATACTCAGTCATCGAGCGACTCTAACAGTCCTGTAAGTCAAGAAGGTAGTGACGGTGCGTCTATGGAAGATTTTCAAGCGAACACAGCCGATCTGACGCAGGTGTCAGAATACTTATTGGAGCCTGTAATGACTTCGGATATAGATATAGCTAATTTTCACTTTAGCGAATAATAAATGTAA
>NZ_JAYKBM010000189.1:0-259 GCF_035282565.1 Parvimonas sp. D9
CCGGGTACCATGGGGAAAATAGAGCCACCCCATTCATCACGAACCTGATGGATATCTGAATGACATACGCCACAGTATAAGATTTCTATTTGAACATCTTTTGGACCGGGATTTCTTCTTTCGAGTGCAAACGGGCCTAAAGGTGATTTAGGATCCGGTGCTGCATAAGCTTTGGTTGCTATCATACTATTTTATTTACCACTATTAACAATACAAACCCGATTGGGTTTGTTCCACGAAAAATAAAAGATGCATTACT
>NZ_JAYKBM010000190.1:0-258 GCF_035282565.1 Parvimonas sp. D9
CCGTTCGCCGGGAAACCCGAATTGGCCGCAGCGTTGCCGGCTCCGAGACCGCCCGGCTTGCCGCAGCCCTGGCTTGGGCCGATGGCCTGCACTGTCCCCGTTCCGGCGGCAAGAGCGATCCGCGTCGACTGGTCATGGCCGATCGTCGTGGATTCCAGCACCTTGGCCTTGCGCGCCGTTGGCCATGCCGGACGATTGCACGGCTGGATCGGAGTGACGGGATTGCACGGATTGGTGACGTAGATGTCCTGGTCCGAT
>NZ_JAYKBM010000191.1:0-258 GCF_035282565.1 Parvimonas sp. D9
TTCCAGCCTAAATTTCAATTATTCCAATTGGCTCGCAAGCCGGCTTGACGCTCAGGGCAGATACCGTCTGCCGCATGAAGCGTTCAACGATCAAGCTATCGTAAACGCACGCACCAAAGCGCCGAACTACGCCGATAACACGCTGGAAGACATTCCCTACAAGAGCGAGATCAAGCGCAGGCATTTCGATATTCTGCCTGTCGTTCCTCCGTACGAGGTAGTCCGGTACGACAGCTGGAGCGGCGTAGCGGGGGAGTC
>NZ_JAYKBM010000192.1:0-257 GCF_035282565.1 Parvimonas sp. D9
TTGCGCTTCCAGGAGATGTGCATATTCTTCCCTCCTACGCTGTTGGGCATACCAAGTATTAGGCTTGAGTTTTTCAAGAGGCGTGCGCTCTGCGCCACCAAATTGCTTACGCACATACCCATTTCTGGCGTCAGCGTTGGCTTCATATTTCTTCCGTCTATTACGACAGCTTTGGCACATCTTAGCAGGGGTGCCATTATCCGAGATAAACTGGTCCAAGGGTTGTGGGGCTTTAATCTGGCACCAGCGATATGTAC
>NZ_JAYKBM010000193.1:0-257 GCF_035282565.1 Parvimonas sp. D9
TGCAGATGTGGTATTAAAAGAAAGAAGAAAGTTGATCCTGATGGTGCGTGAAACCCCTTATAACCTCATCCACATTAAAAATATGGAAACGGTGACACTCGCCGGCGGGATTATTTGTCCCGCCACCCCTTCCTTTTACAGCAACCCACAAACCATTGAAGAAGTAGCCGCAACTGTTGTTGATCGTGTGCTTGATCTTGCTGGGTTAGAGCAGGCGTCTTACCGTTGGGGAAGCAGACCGTAGTCGATAGTCCATG
>NZ_JAYKBM010000194.1:0-257 GCF_035282565.1 Parvimonas sp. D9
TGCACAAGCAAAAAGGTACCGGTGGTTCTCGTAAAGGTAATATCCGTAACCCTTTGTACAAGGGTGGTGGTACGATCTTCGGACCAAAACCTCACGCTTACGATTTCAAATTGAATCGTAAAGTGAAAGACCTCGCTAAGATCTCTGCACTGAGCTATAAAGCAAAGGAAAGCGCGATCGTAGTGGTGGAAGATATTCAGATGGACGCACCTAAAACCAAACAATTGGTGGAAGTGATGAAGAACCTGAACATCGCC
>NZ_JAYKBM010000195.1:0-257 GCF_035282565.1 Parvimonas sp. D9
TCGCTTCGTCCTTTATGGATTCTTCCTTAACTACTTCTTTCGGTTTTTCATTTGCTTCAACAATATTGAGCAGATCATCTTCGGAAACTTCGGTAAGGAGCATTACATTTTCTCCCTGTTCATAGTGATTGATAATGAGGTGAAAGGTCTTACCGTTCTTCGTCTTAAAGGTAATAAACTGTCTGGCGTCAACGGAATATTTATCGGTTTCCTTATTCTCCTTATCGCTGTTATGATGAATCGGATAATCTTGATTG
>NZ_JAYKBM010000196.1:0-257 GCF_035282565.1 Parvimonas sp. D9
TGACCGCGCGCGAGCGACTCGGTGAAGACGTAGGACACCAGGCCGTACTCGGTGTCGTTGGCGATGCGCACGGCGTCGTCCTCGGTGTCGAAGGGGACGATCGCGAGCACCGGTCCGAAGATCTCCTCGCGGAGGATCTCGCTGCCCGGCTGCACGTCCGACACGACGGTGGGCTCGAAGAACGTGCCGGGTCCGTCGACGGGCGAACCGCCGGTCGTGATCGTGGCGCCGCGCTCGACGGCATCCCCGACGAGGGT
>NZ_JAYKBM010000197.1:0-257 GCF_035282565.1 Parvimonas sp. D9
TTTAATATGTTTATTTGTATAAAGTGTTTCTGAAACCAGATTGAGGTCTCGCATATCAACAATAATCACTTCAATGCCGGTAGCAGCCAATACCCTGGTCATCAATTCCTGTGTACCCCCATAGAGTGAATAATGCGATAGGATGGCATCACCTGTTTTTAGGTTACTCAGGAAAAGGGTAGTCATAGCTGCTTGTCCACTGGCATGTAATAAAGCTTTTAATTGTAATGGCTCACCTGTTTCATCTTTTAATCCAA
>NZ_JAYKBM010000198.1:0-256 GCF_035282565.1 Parvimonas sp. D9
GATCGAAATCCCTTTATTGAATCATAAGCACGCTAACTAAACTTTTGGAAAGTTTGAAAACTTTCCAAAAGTTGTAAATAGTAAAATATCCAATGTTACACCCATCTCATTTTTACCACCTCTATAATCACGCCAACGGCAGCGAAGTTCTATTCCGCGAAGAGAAGAACTACTATTTCCATGCCGTTGTTGGTCGCCTGACCAACAACAACATAAAATAAATAAGCCATGATTCGTTTCGACCACTACCCACAAT
>NZ_JAYKBM010000199.1:0-255 GCF_035282565.1 Parvimonas sp. D9
ATCTGCGTAATCTGTTCATTTGCCATTGTCTTGTTCCTTAATAGCAGGGATACATTTCCAAAGCCGCAATTAGTGCCTTAGTGAGGATCTGTGCGTTGGTGTCTGTTCTTTTGGCGGAGGCAATTATATCCCCAGCCAAAACCTTTGCTTTGGCCAGAGTAAGCTCCGTGGCATCATAATAGATACCCTCCAGGCGTTTAAATGCCTGCCTATGCAATGCTGCAATTTCCTGCGTAGACACGCCATTACGGTCTT
>NZ_JAYKBM010000200.1:0-255 GCF_035282565.1 Parvimonas sp. D9
TGCTTTTGAATTTTTGTACTGAAATCACTATCCATAAAAACTCCTTATATAAATTATTATTTAACAGTTATATAATACCCAATTAAATAGAAAAAATAAGATACAGTCAATTAGAAAAAATACCACATGAAAATACGTGGTATTAAAAATATTATTTTATTTTTCTAACTTCTTCTACAACTCTATTTATTGTATCTTCAGAAGACATTTCAACATTTTCCATTTCGCTTCTTGTTGAAAACTCGATTATATTCT
>NZ_JAYKBM010000201.1:0-255 GCF_035282565.1 Parvimonas sp. D9
GAGAATGCGGATATTGTTACCACTAATAACCACACCCAAAACTAAAACAATTTGAAACTTTTCCAACTTGGTAGATATTGGTATGTGATTATGTTACCATTATCACCGTGGGTGATAGCGACAAATTTCCTGTTACCACCGAAGGCAGAATGATTGCTGCCTTATTGATGACTGTGGGGGTGGGATTGTTTGGAACGTTTACGGCGTATTTGGCGAGTTGGTTTGTGGGGGAGGGGGAGAGGAAAACTGAAAAAT
>NZ_JAYKBM010000202.1:0-255 GCF_035282565.1 Parvimonas sp. D9
GCTCCGTCCGCTCGTGGCGCGGCATCCGCTTCGCTCTTCCGCCGTCCGGCGAGCGCCGCTGGCGCGACCCCCTTCCCGCCCCGGATGCCGAGGGGGAAGTGGATGCCACGGCCTTCGGTCCCGCCTGCCCCCAGCCGCTGAACCCGGCCGTGCCGCTCGGCGACGGTGCCGTCGAAGACGAGGACTGCCTGTCGCTGAACGTGTGGGCGCCCGAGACGGACGCCGACACCCCGCGGCCGGTCATGGTGTGGCTGC
>NZ_JAYKBM010000203.1:0-255 GCF_035282565.1 Parvimonas sp. D9
TGAGGATTTTAAACTTACCAATAATGTACTGGGTCTTCAGGCAGGTGGTGCATTGGGACATATCCTGCATCCGATAACCTTACAGCGTATTACCAATACTCGTTTGTATGGTAATCAGTATAGTGTAGCCGATGTAATGGGTGATTTGGTGAAAGGAATTTTTGATGCTGATATTAACGGTAATGTGAATGTTCACAGACAATACCTGCAAACTACCTTTGTAAAGGGTGCTGCTAATTTGTTGAACCCACAAGC
>NZ_JAYKBM010000204.1:0-254 GCF_035282565.1 Parvimonas sp. D9
CAACGGAGAAGTTGGAAAATTATTTGTAGAAAGAGTTTCATAAATAAAAAATAAAAAAACAACGGGTGAAAATCCGTTGTTTTTTAGTGCTAAAATAGAGCATATAAAATAGAGCATAGAAAAAGCACAGAAATTCTGTGCTTTAATTAAAATTTTTTATAAGTTTTCTCTAAATAGAGGCATACTCATACATCTTGGGCCCCCACGACCTCTAGATAATTCACCTGAATCAATCTTATGAAGTTTTACTCCTT
>NZ_JAYKBM010000205.1:0-253 GCF_035282565.1 Parvimonas sp. D9
CGCAAGGCATTTGGTCGCCGCATGAGCCGCAAGCCGACCCCGCCCCATCACCGATCGCCGAACTGCGCGCGAATCTGGACCAACTTGTCGAGCAGGCGACCGCTACGGAACTGTCGTCGCAGCGCCGCCGCGCGCTCGACAAGGAAATTCACGGCGTCATCGAGGAACTGGAATCCTTCCTCAACACGCTCGACCCGATCCGACAGCCAACCGCGGTTTTTGATCCTGGCAATCCCAAGATTGTCGGTCGCTT
>NZ_JAYKBM010000206.1:0-253 GCF_035282565.1 Parvimonas sp. D9
ATTATTGCAGAATTTATGAAAATCTGTATTTATTAATTGTTTATTTTTTAGCTTTATTTTATCAGCTTTTTGGGCTTCTTGCCTGTCGAGCTCAATCGCTGTAACTGATTTATATTTTAATTTATGTTTTTGAAGTTGTTCTAAAAAAACACCATCACCACAACTTGGCTCAAGAATATCATAGTTTTTACTTCCATTAATGCCCCATTTTAATATAAACTCCGCAATAGGCTCTGGAGTATAAAATCCACCT
>NZ_JAYKBM010000207.1:0-253 GCF_035282565.1 Parvimonas sp. D9
TATTTTTTATACATCTTCCTTATAATCTGAATTCAAAATACTCAGGATTATTTCGTTTAGTTTACTTTTTCTTGTTTGATGCGTATAGCACCGGCATCATAGACGAATAAAACACTCACAGCTCCGCATAACATGAGGAACCCCGCCAATACAATAGCATAGATTGGCTGACCGCCATAAATATTTTTTACAATCCATCCACCACCAATACCATTTACGATCTGTGGTAATGTGATGAAGAAATTAAAGATAC
>NZ_JAYKBM010000208.1:0-253 GCF_035282565.1 Parvimonas sp. D9
GGCGTACTGAGCAACCTTTCCCCTATTAATTCAGATTTATAATCTGCTTCGAATTTTTTCAGGATCAATGGAAGTTCCATGGTTCCAAACCAGGCATCTACTTCAGGCATTTCAGCTTCCAGATCACCACGGTAAAGTTCACTTAAACATCCAGTCACATATACTTTATCCAGTTTCCCTCTGCGTTTCAATTCCACCTGATCCAAAATCGTGTTGATACTCTCTTCTTTGGCTTTATCAATAAATCCGCAAG
>NZ_JAYKBM010000209.1:0-252 GCF_035282565.1 Parvimonas sp. D9
AACTCGGATACACTACTCGATCAGCTCATCAGTCCGGGAAGGTTGCAATCGAGCGACTTGGTGCCCTCAAAGTCGAACTGCTTACCGACCGTAGTGTTAGATTCAGCATCGGCGTTTTCAAAGGATGGACACACGCTGACAGAGATCGACTATGGGCAGATCGAGATACGCTTATTGGCCGGATACTTAAGTTCAAGCATCAAGGATACGGCGGAGGCTATGACGCTCCAAGAACACCTGTTGGGCTTGGTT
>NZ_JAYKBM010000210.1:0-252 GCF_035282565.1 Parvimonas sp. D9
GTTCCGGCTCCGCGGTCTCACATGGACCGAAAGCCAATTGAGGCAAGCGCAAAAACCCGAGGGGGCCGAAGCGATCATTAATCCCAACGGCACTGCGCCCGCCCTGTGGTGTCCATCGGGCACAAAACTCGTGGTCGCCCTCCCCGGGCCGCCGTCTGAGTTCATTCCGCTGGTCGAGAAAGAACTGATCCCCCGGTTAGCCGAGCGGCTCGACGGCCAGGCCCTGTTCTCCCGCGTCCTTCGCGTGGTCGG
>NZ_JAYKBM010000211.1:0-251 GCF_035282565.1 Parvimonas sp. D9
GTCACAACAGATTCTGGATCCCAAACAAAAACAATTTTTTCATTGGGAATTATTTCTTTCGTTGTCAATGGATAAGAACCATCAAATTCGGGGAAAGACCAGAAGATTTCTTTACCTGCTTCCATTCTTCCGGAACCTTTGGAAATGAAATAATTCTGCATTATTTCCGGATTGATAATCACTTCAAATACTTCTGAAACAGGCTTCTGGATTCCGATAGAAGCTTTTGCTGTTACTTTTTCCATAGAGTT
>NZ_JAYKBM010000212.1:0-251 GCF_035282565.1 Parvimonas sp. D9
CTTAAAATGAGGGTGTGGATGATACCATGTCAATCCGGCTCTCTGATTCACAGTAAACTGATAGCGGAAAGTACCACCTGCATTTGCTAATTGATCTGGGTGTCCATCCATTAATGCAGGTACTTTTAAGCCATGCCAGTGAATATTGGTATGTTCAGATAAATTATTCTGGAGCAAAATATTTACAACATCTCCCCTGTTTACCCTGAATGACGGACCAAGCATCCCATTAGGTTGATAGCCCAAGACAG
>NZ_JAYKBM010000213.1:0-251 GCF_035282565.1 Parvimonas sp. D9
CCTGCCGGTTGGTCTTGCTGTCCAAGCTTCACGGCTTCCATACGCCAGGCATCCAAATTGGTGATATAATTCTCTCTGCCGTCTTTTACCCATTTGGTCCCTTTGATATTGAATTGAACGCGCACATCGTCTCCAATAGTAAAACGGTCGGGCATTGCGGTTTTATCTTGAACGCATTGAAACTTTACATACTTGGTAATAACTCTTCCGCCAATATCTTCTGATTTTTCAATCACAAATTCGCGGGTTTT
>NZ_JAYKBM010000214.1:0-251 GCF_035282565.1 Parvimonas sp. D9
GTTTTTGCAATGACTTGTATTGATCGATATTCAAACTTGCAGGTTCTTCGTTCAACTTAGAGAGCCAAATCAAATTATCTTTCAACAGATTGAGTGAAGAATTCTCTTTCACTCTTTCTTTTTCAGCTTGTATTACCTGATCATGTCCATAGTCTTTGTGCCAGGTTAGATAAGTGGCTTTCTCTATCTGATCCCAAGGCAATGCATGGGGCACATCTTTTTCACGAATCTTCAGGTACTCATAACTATCC
>NZ_JAYKBM010000215.1:0-251 GCF_035282565.1 Parvimonas sp. D9
CTCCTTCTCAGGATAAACCTCGATAGGCACAGCCTTTGTACCGGCAATTGCCGCGTAACGCCCTACCTGGCCCACTTCCAGCATGTGGCTGTAACTCTTGGCCAACAGCCGATTTTCGGAGAATGCATAATCAGGAAGCTGGGCAACCCTGTAGAATCGGCTACCCAATGAAAATGCCGGCCCACCAACACCTATGCGTGGATATTCCACCCACGACCATGCCTTCAGATCCAGCGGCTCACCCCTGGCAT
>NZ_JAYKBM010000216.1:0-250 GCF_035282565.1 Parvimonas sp. D9
GTTTTTGACTGTTTGAAACTGATATTGGAGGAAGATCCGTCCAATGAAGAGGCTTTATATAAAATTTGCTTTTGGACCGATTTCACAGGTCGCAATGAAGAAAGTATCCGTTTGCACCAGCAGATCATAGAAGAACAACCTTTTAGTGAATTGGCATGGTTTAATTTGGCGGCTGCATATCAAGGGCTGAAATTGTATGAAAAAGCAATCGATGCCTATCAGTATGCAGTAGCCATTGATGAGAAGTTTG
>NZ_JAYKBM010000217.1:0-250 GCF_035282565.1 Parvimonas sp. D9
TTATGGTTCCTCCAGCTGTAAGTGGTAAAATTGTTGAAATTTTACATGGTTATCATACAGTTGATGAAATAATTTGTAAAATAGAAACTGATGATGGAATTAAAGAATTAAATATGATTAAAAAATGGCCGGTACGTCGTGGTCGTCCATATTCAAGAAAATTGGACCCAATTAGACCACTTGTAAAAGGTCAAAGAATAATTTATACATTTTTCCCAGTTGCAAAAGGGGGAGCTGCAGCAATTCCGGG
>NZ_JAYKBM010000218.1:0-250 GCF_035282565.1 Parvimonas sp. D9
TTTGTGCTGTGAGTATCTGATTGGCACCAGACTGTAATGGGTTGGTAAGCATTTGTGAAAAATCATTCTCAGTAACCATAACAGGTTTTGTCATTAGCCCGTTGTGATGTTCTTTTCTGCACCCTGAACCAGCCATAAAAAATCCAGCTAAAGATCCACTTGTTATTAGGCTACCGGTACTAATCCCAGACAGTTGTATGAATTTTCTTCTTTGCATTCAGATTGGTTTAGTTTTTTTCAATAATTCTTT
>NZ_JAYKBM010000219.1:0-250 GCF_035282565.1 Parvimonas sp. D9
ATTACTACAGTGGTAAAAAAGGGGAAAAAAATAATTCCTTAATAAAGGGACATCTATTTTATCCATTGTTTCCAGCTTTATTGATTCGTTCTTTTCCCGAAAAATACTGGATATTACTTGGTACTTGTTTAAATATTTTAGGAGATATTTTTACCGCAATTTTGATATTTTTCCTACTCATTCCCAATGAACGTGATTTATATTGGTCTTCTTTTTTAATTTCAATTTTATGGACTACACTCCCAATACT
>NZ_JAYKBM010000220.1:0-250 GCF_035282565.1 Parvimonas sp. D9
CCATACTTATGGGCATTTATGGGAGTTATTTTTCCTTGGGGGTTCAAAAAATTTACGATCTATAGTTTTGACGAGTTAAATAAAAATGACATATAAATTTTATTACAACTATTTGACTCTTTACATAAGATTCAAAGAGTTGTTTATCAGTACATTATCACCGATTTCAAGGGCTATCTACCGAATAATTTTACCCATTTTGGTAAGTTTTTCCACAAAAACTGGCATATTCGGGGGCTGTTTCGTACTT
>NZ_JAYKBM010000221.1:0-250 GCF_035282565.1 Parvimonas sp. D9
GCTAAAGAGTTGTAATTAAACACCAATATGCAAGACAATATGCTGATGACCACTAAAGAGCCTTCTATAGCCCTTTGCGTTCCGTTTTTCTCCCATTTTACTTCGTTCCCCGATTTCTTTGGGCTGATTAGTGTTAGCACCAACCCAAATAAAAACGGAGTGAGTAAACATAGTGCCAACGACCAATTCCTGCCAATTCTACGCTCTGAACCGATTTCGTTTGCAACAATAATACCGATCACCACTTGTG
>NZ_JAYKBM010000222.1:0-250 GCF_035282565.1 Parvimonas sp. D9
GGCCTTGACCCGCTGATGGTGCACCACCACCGGCATTTCGTCCGTGGCCGCCTGGATCAGGCCGCGGTTCGCGTCGTCGAATTGGGCCACGGTTTGGCGGGCGGCCGCCAGCTCCTGATCCGCAGTCGTGCGCATGGTCCGCAGCCGTTCGATCTCCAGCTGATGCTGTTGCAGGCGGTCCCGCTCCTGGGCCATCGCGCCGCGCTGGGCATTCACGTCGCGCGCCTGCGCGTCGAAGCCTTCGATGATC
>NZ_JAYKBM010000223.1:0-249 GCF_035282565.1 Parvimonas sp. D9
CTGCACTCTTACTTGAAATGGTCGCTACAATCTCTGCATACTCTACTTGCTGCACTCTGTTGATGGCATGGACCATGGGAATCGTGGCCTGGCCGCCGCAAGTAATTAAGTTGATGTTGTCTGCAGCTAAGTGCTCACCAATATTGACTGGCGGAACGACGAATGGGCCGACTGCAGCCGGAGTTAAATCAAGCACTTGCTTCCCGGCTTTCCGCAATAATTTGGCGTGCCTGATATGTGCTTTGGCGG
>NZ_JAYKBM010000224.1:0-248 GCF_035282565.1 Parvimonas sp. D9
GGTTAGCATAAACAGGGTCATAACCACCATGAGCAGTTTCCCATTCACCTTCTTTAAGATCCATTACACCATCAATATCATATTTACCATATTTTGAAGCTGATGAAGATTCAATATGATCTGGGTTTGCATGAGGAACTATACCACCAGATGTTACTAATGCTATTTTAGCATTTTTGATATCCTTAACAGCTGGATTTGGATCTACTCTATCAAAGTTTGGCATTGGGAATTCTGTTTCGAATTCT
>NZ_JAYKBM010000225.1:0-248 GCF_035282565.1 Parvimonas sp. D9
ACTTGTATCCTTATAGAAAGCTATCGGTTGACGGTTGGCTTGTTCAAGAGCTGCTTGAATCCGAGCCACCTCTTCACCATATTGAGCCGTTCGGATAACGACTTCAGTTTCTGCCATATCTGTATCAAGCTCAATCCTAATCTTCATAGCCACTCCTTTCCTTGCTTCTGACTTCATTATAACAATTTTCAAAAAAGAAACAAGGCATTTTCAGTAAGTGGTTATTTTTGATAACTAAGTGGTAGCTT
>NZ_JAYKBM010000226.1:0-248 GCF_035282565.1 Parvimonas sp. D9
TCGATCGTGCCTGGGTTGCCGATCAGCACTACTTCGCTCACGCTGCGGCTGCCGGCGAGCTGGATGTCCAGCGTTCGCCCCGACGTCACCGTCCAGTGCCCACCGCTGGCTCTCGATTCGCCGTTGTTCAGCGTGGCAGGGTTGCTCGCCACACCGCCCACGGTGTAGGCGCCGCCCGCCCCTTGCGCGATGCTCACGCCGGCTTCGCGCGCCAGATTCACCGACGCTTCCGGCTCTCCGAAGGCCGC
>NZ_JAYKBM010000227.1:0-248 GCF_035282565.1 Parvimonas sp. D9
CCTGGCTGGTATTATTCCTGCCATAACGGGTAAAATTGAACTGGTATATGAAGGAGAGCAGGAAGGTCCATACCAGGTAGCATTAAATCTGGTTGATAAAGCTATCCGTTCCCAGTTTATACAATACTTCCCCAATCCCGATCAGCTAAAGAAAAAAAGAAGTGTTGGCAAAAAATCAGTTGAAGAAAAAGAGCCTGAAAACCCGTATAAGTCTATCATTCGCTGGTTTGATGGGGGTAACCATGTTG
>NZ_JAYKBM010000228.1:0-247 GCF_035282565.1 Parvimonas sp. D9
CGGTGGCAACACTCTTTTCTTTTGGAGCATTGCTCAACAGTTTTAAGGTACATACACCGGATGGTTCCTTAAATGTAGTGGATGGTTTTGCAGATACACATGATGCCATAGAACATATTACAGCAGCATTCAAAAGTGCTAAAATGAGTCCTTTTGTTTGTCGCTTGAAAAACGGTCGTTATCAATGGAATGATGAGCCATGGACTGTGAATAGTTTTTTTCTGGGAGATCATGCATTACATGGATT
>NZ_JAYKBM010000229.1:0-247 GCF_035282565.1 Parvimonas sp. D9
TGTATGGGAAATAGTTCCTGCCAAAGAGGTTTCGGTTACAACGCAGGTTTTAGAGGCCATGGGTTTTGCGTATCAGTTTGTTCCTGATGTTCCGGGTATGGTTGCTGCACGGGTAATTGCCATGATTATTAATGAAGCTTTTTTTGCCCTGGGCGATGGTATCAGCAGTAAGCATGACATAGATACTGTCATGAAATTGGGAACCAATTATCCCTATGGCCCATTTGAATGGTGTAACCTGATTGGC
>NZ_JAYKBM010000230.1:0-247 GCF_035282565.1 Parvimonas sp. D9
CGGCAGCGGCACCGACCGGGCCGCCGAGCACTTTCTGCGCACAGAAGTGGCCGCACCGATTTATTTCGGGCGGGAAGCATTGAGCGCAGTGTCGTCGTCCAACGTCGACCAATATCTCGAAGTCGTGGGAGCGTTGTTCGAGGAAATCTCAGCCAAGATCCGCTTTCGGCGCGACCAACCCGTACCACTCAGCGCCACGCGGCAGGATGCCCTTGTCCGCGCGGTCGCGCAGGAGCGCTGGAACGAT
>NZ_JAYKBM010000231.1:0-247 GCF_035282565.1 Parvimonas sp. D9
CGCAGACGGTAGCCTCAGACTTTCAGGGCACGCCGCCGGCGGTGCCGATTGCTGTCGCCATTCTGGCCGGAGGAGGAGCCGGACTGCCCAGATGCAGCGGCCTTCCCGACCACCTGTTTCAAAGCGACGGCCAGATCACGAAGCGCCCAATCCGGGCCCTTGCGCTGTCTGCGCTGGCACCGCGCCCAGGCCAGGGGCTCTGGGACATCGGCGCTGGCTCAGGCTCAATTTCGATCGAATGGGCCCT
>NZ_JAYKBM010000232.1:0-246 GCF_035282565.1 Parvimonas sp. D9
GTCCATAGATTTGTACATGGATAGTCAGATGATCAGGTTCCATCAGTAATCACCCTTCTTAAATAAGTGGTCATGGAGAACTATTGCTGCAACCATCCCGCAGGACGCACCAGTTCCTGCAGTTAAGGCAACCCACCAACCACCTTTGACAATGATGTTTACAGCTGCTACATCAAACGCGGCCATCAAATAGGAGGTTAGCCAAGTAGCCTTCAAATGTGTACCTATTACGTTCTTATGCTGAAA
>NZ_JAYKBM010000233.1:0-246 GCF_035282565.1 Parvimonas sp. D9
AATCGGAATTTTCATCTAATTTACTCATTGCTGATTGTAACATTCCCATAGCAACTTTGTTTTGATTAGTAGCTGATTTCAAACTTTCGGTTCCATTTTTGATTTTTCCTGTTGCTCCATCGAGTTGTTTTATTTAAGATTTTAAAACTTTTAAATCATAACTTTTAAAAATTTCTGTTATTTTTGTAAGTACTTTTTTTAATTATAAAGAAGATTTTTGCAATTGTGATTTTTTGTCATTAATAT
>NZ_JAYKBM010000234.1:0-246 GCF_035282565.1 Parvimonas sp. D9
GTGCTTTCGAGGCCATGGCCGCCGAAGAGCAGGATCACCGGCGCCGATTGCTCCAGACCTACAGCGAGAAGTTTGGGGAGGAGTTGCCCTACATCACCCGGCAGGACGTCAAAGGCTTCCTCAAGCGCAACCCCATCTGGTTGCTCAGGGACCTGCGCCTCGATGCAATCCGCAAGCAAGCCGAATTGATGGAGTTCGAGGCAGGTCAATTCTATGCGAAAGCTGCCGACCGTACCAAAGACGTTC
>NZ_JAYKBM010000235.1:0-246 GCF_035282565.1 Parvimonas sp. D9
TAAGAATGTGAAAATTTATAAATAGATTAAAATTTTATTTTAAATACTATTTATGTTAAAATAAAACGGTAAGGAGGCAAATATGAAAGAGAATTATCAATTGCTGTTAGAAAATATAATTAAAGAAAACGAAAAAAACAACTGTGCTCCGACTCTTCTACTACATTCATGTTGCGGACCTTGTAGCAGTTATTGCCTTGAGTATTTGTCTAATTATTTTAGAATTACAATTTTTTATTATAATCC
>NZ_JAYKBM010000236.1:0-246 GCF_035282565.1 Parvimonas sp. D9
CGAACCGCGCCCCGCGGGCGGCACGTACGCTCGCGATCGCCGCGCTCGCGCGGATCGTCTGGTTCGACCTCCTCCTCCTTTCGCCCGTCTTCGCAGCCCAAGCGGTCGGCCCGATCCCGCTGCTCAACGCGGCCGTCATGCTCCCCGCCGCAGCCGCCGCGGTCCTATGGACCTGGGGCGAGCGGCGCTGGCGGATCCCGGCGCTTGCGCTGATGCTCGTAGCCGCGCTCGCCGCGGTGCGACAGG
>NZ_JAYKBM010000237.1:0-246 GCF_035282565.1 Parvimonas sp. D9
TCCGCGCAGGCGCAGCAGCAGCAGGCACCCCGGCCCGAGGTCGCGATCGGCACCCGCGACATCGGCGGCACGGTGGCGGGCAGCCAGGGTCCCGAGGCGGGCGTCTGGGTCATCGCCGAGACCCGGGACCTGCCGACGCGGTTCGCCAGGATCGTGGTCACGGACAACCAGGGGCGCTTCGTCATCCCGGACCTGCCCCCGGCCCGCTACGAGGTCTGGACGCGCGGCTACGGCCTCGTCGACTCG
>NZ_JAYKBM010000238.1:0-245 GCF_035282565.1 Parvimonas sp. D9
GAAGGTGCGGCTGGATCACCTCCTTTCTAAGGAGTACAAAGAACGACAGTTCAATTAAAATTCTTAGTTTTATCACTATATGGGCCTGTAGCTCAGCTGGTTAGAGCGCACGCCTGATAAGCGTGAGGTCGGAGGTTCGAGTCCCCCCAGGCCCACCACTACAACATTAGGAACCTGACAATTAAAGAGAAATATATTTCTGGTCAAGCGACCAAGGGCATAAGGTGAATGCCTTGGCACTGAGA
>NZ_JAYKBM010000239.1:0-245 GCF_035282565.1 Parvimonas sp. D9
GAGCTGATGATAAGAGTGGTGTAGCCATTATTATGGATATGGCTCATTATCTCATGCAACATCCTGAACTGCCTCATGGCATCATTAAAATATTATTCACGCCTGATGAAGAAGTGGGAAGGGGTACAGAAAAATTGGACATGCAAAACTCGGGGCAGACTTTGGTTATACATTGGATGGAGGAGAGCTGGGTACTTATGAAGACGAAACTTTTAGCGCTGATGGAGTGGTCATTACATTTTACG
>NZ_JAYKBM010000240.1:0-245 GCF_035282565.1 Parvimonas sp. D9
GCTGGCGGCCGGGCGGGGCGCGCGGGCGCGGGCCTCGGTCCATCACGAGGGGATCGCCAAGATCGCGATGCGCGGCGGCGAGGTGGAGACGGCCGAGCGCAGCGGTAGCCAGGGCCTGGGCCTGACCGTCTTTCTCGATGGGCGCCGGGGATCGGCGTCGACCGCCGGGTTCGACCGGGCGGCGATCGAACGGGTGGTCGAGGAGGCGATGCTGATCGCCGGCCATGTCCAGCCCGATCCCGATG
>NZ_JAYKBM010000241.1:0-245 GCF_035282565.1 Parvimonas sp. D9
GTTTCAATTTTTTCTTTTATAGTAGTAATAGTTCCGTTTATAACATTTGCTCTTACTTCTGTAACTATAAATATGGGTAAGCCATTGTCTGAAAGAAATATTTCATTTAGATTTTGGAAACAAATGATTACAAGAGATAGTATATTGAGTTCTACAATGAACATTATGATTGCAGATTGTGCTGCAGCATTTTTGGGGATAATAATTTCTTGAATGATGTCTTATTTGCTTGAAAGAACGAGAGT
>NZ_JAYKBM010000242.1:0-244 GCF_035282565.1 Parvimonas sp. D9
GCAAAAGGTTCAATGAACGGCTATCCCAAAGAATGGATCAATTCAGGAGATGTAAGTTTACATCATCTGAAAGGAAAAGTACACATTGCATTTCGATATGAAGGAAATGATCCCCCCGTACAGAATGCCAAGCTTACAACAACTTTTAGAATCGATAATGTTGTTGTAACAGGCAATTAAAGAAACTCATCGGTTAAGTCATTGAGACGGCTTCTATTTGCTCGTAGATAGTGCTTTTTGTTAG
>NZ_JAYKBM010000243.1:0-244 GCF_035282565.1 Parvimonas sp. D9
TTATCAAATTAAAGGCAATTATAAATTATATTTTATAGTTGTTATTTTTTTGCATAAAATTATTTTACAATAAACTTTATCTGTAGGTTAAAGGATAAATTTGTTATATTAATAACTTATGCCATAAAATAGACAAAATGTGAATTTTGTGGTATACTATATCGGCGGTATGTTCAAATTAATAGATTAATAAAATTTTTAGGAGGATTTATTTTAGAATGAAAAGAATATTAAGTATTGGATT
>NZ_JAYKBM010000244.1:0-243 GCF_035282565.1 Parvimonas sp. D9
CGTCGCTCCCTGATCACTTCGGCCCTGACCGCCCTCGTGTTGCCAGTGGCCCTCGCAAGCCCTGCCCAGGCCGAAGACACCCGAGGCACCAAGGCCGAGGCCAAAGCGCTCGCCGACGCTGCTTTGGCACACATCGCCAAGGTCGGCTTCGAACCCGCTCTGAAGGACTTTGCTGCCGACAAGGCCCGCTGGGTCAACAAGGACCTGTACGTGGTTGTCTTCAACTTCGAAGGTCAATGCTTG
>NZ_JAYKBM010000245.1:0-243 GCF_035282565.1 Parvimonas sp. D9
TCACTTCGTCCCGGCCCACATAGGCCGTGCAGACATCCAGCAGATGCGCGCCTTGCTGCACCTGCTGGCGGCCGATATCCACCAGGGCGTCGTAATCGTCTTCCGCCAGCAAATCCCGGAACTTTTTGCTGCCGTTGGAGTTGGTGCGCTCGCCCACCAGCACCGGCGGCGGTTCCAGAAACATGGGGACGCTGGTGTACAGGCTGGTCAAGGCGTTTTCATAGTCAATGACGCGGGAACCGG
>NZ_JAYKBM010000246.1:0-243 GCF_035282565.1 Parvimonas sp. D9
CGCCTTTGGCCGCTTTTACTTTCTCATTTCATCCATAATAATATTTGCCGTTTCTTCAACCGCTTTGTTGGTAACATCAATCACTTTGCAGTCAAGCCGCTCCGCTATCTGATTAAAATAATCCAGTTCATATTTGATGCGCTCAATGGTCGCATAACTTGCCGAACCATCAAGCCCGAGTGTTTTCAGCCGTTCTTTCCGGATATGATTCAATGTGTCGGGATCAATTTTTAAACCGATACA
>NZ_JAYKBM010000247.1:0-242 GCF_035282565.1 Parvimonas sp. D9
CTGGCTCTAAGACTGGTGAGAATGTTGACAGCTACTTTGGTTTTGACCCTGGAACAGATAATGCAGCAGCTAAAGAGGCTGGCTTTGAAGAGTATGATAAACTCTTGGAAGACGCTGCTTCAGAAAACGAGGATATTAACAAACGTTACGAAAAATATGCTGCAGCTCAGGCTTGGCTGACAGACAGTGCCCTGTTGATGCCGGCATGGTCATCTGGTGCAACACCAAGTGTCCGTAAGGTT
>NZ_JAYKBM010000248.1:0-242 GCF_035282565.1 Parvimonas sp. D9
CACACCTGTTGCAATAGCTCCCGCGGCAACTACAACTTCGTCAGGAACATGGATACAAAAAGAGCCAACAACTTTTCCACCCTTCTATTGAAATTCAATAAGTTCTGCAGGTCAAATTCCGTGAATTTCTGCAACTACCATATTGAAATAGTCCATACTATCAGGTATAATATCTTGACTTAAAAAAACAACTCCGAATGCGAAAGGTAAAACTTCAAATAAAATATCATGAGTATCGAAAT
>NZ_JAYKBM010000249.1:0-242 GCF_035282565.1 Parvimonas sp. D9
TGGGTCATGTAATTGAACATATTGCACTCGAGTTACAAACCCTTGCCGGTATGAATTGTGGTTTTGGCAGAACAAGAGGAACGGGTAAAGAAGGTGAATACCATGTAGTGTTTAATTATATGGAAGAAGATGCAGGTGTGTACGCTGCCAAAGCATCGGTACGTATTGCACAGGCACTGGTTGATGGAATGATGTATGACTTGTCTGATGATATTTAGCGCGTACGCGAAATTCGGGAAGAT
>NZ_JAYKBM010000250.1:0-242 GCF_035282565.1 Parvimonas sp. D9
AAATTAAATCTTCCAAGTGGTGTAGATCTCGGTAGTCGGGGATAAATAAAAGAATGATGGGGGGGGGGTGCGGTGGGGGGGGGGGGGGGGGGCGGGGGGGGGGGGGGGGGGGGGGGGGTGGGGGGGGGGGGGGGGGGTGGGTGGGGGGCGCGTGCTTGGGTACCAGAGTACTATAACAAAATACCATAGCAATATATTATAATTTGGTGTTTTTTTTTTTGTTTATGTGTATGTTTTGTGGG
>NZ_JAYKBM010000251.1:0-241 GCF_035282565.1 Parvimonas sp. D9
GGTGGAGGAGGCGCTGGCGCGCGATGATCGTTGCATCTTGCCCCTGGGTTGCACGGAGCAGCACGCGTTTCTCAGCCTCGCCACGGACACGTTGCTGGCCCAAAAACTAGCAAACGACGTCGCCGAGCGCGCGGACATCGTCGCTTTTCCGGCATTGGCGTACAGACTCACGCCAAGTTTTGCCGCATATCCGGGCACGGCGTCGTTGAGTTACGAGACGTACGGACGGGTCGTCAAAGAT
>NZ_JAYKBM010000252.1:0-241 GCF_035282565.1 Parvimonas sp. D9
CGAGTTCGGATACAGTTGCTTCATTGCCGTTAACTTCCCAAGCTTCATAGCCAACGACAATTGCCTCCGCATCTTCGAAACGCTTGAGCTTAGTAAGGTTTCCATCGTTGGGGGTGCATCGATTATGCTTGTACGGGCGATCGTTTCGTCGAAGGATTCCTCCTTCCCATCCATTCGCAATCGCTTCTTCTTCCCGTCGATAGATTTCGTCGAGGCTACTGACTGCGTACGATGGGCATAT
>NZ_JAYKBM010000253.1:0-241 GCF_035282565.1 Parvimonas sp. D9
GAAAATTGACAAACACCAATGCTATCAAAAAGACATAAAGTGGAGCCCAGGCAACAGATTCTCTCCACCAGGGAAAAACACTGTCGAAAAGGCTATTGGTCCAATGATTATTGATCTGCAGAAACAGCCAGGTATCCCACTCATTGAGTGTAAACCAGATTCTATCCCAAAAATTGAAGGCACTTAACAGGGTCTGCATTTGTTAAAATTAAAGAAGGCACCGCACAAACAGGAAACACAT
>NZ_JAYKBM010000254.1:0-240 GCF_035282565.1 Parvimonas sp. D9
CTTACCTCACCATCGTTATCAGCAGATATCAGATAGTATCAAATACATTCAAAATCTTGAGAAGTCTACTAATCACCTTTCCATAAGTGGTTGGGGATTCGGTAACATAGGATTCTATAAAAGGGATGAAAAAGGCATGATCATTTTTGATAGCACTTATAACCGTTATACCATCCAATACATTCCCGACACTACTTATTTTATCAGTCTGAATGGCTATTATTTAAAACAGGCTCATAG
>NZ_JAYKBM010000255.1:0-239 GCF_035282565.1 Parvimonas sp. D9
TCACCTGCATTCCATCCATTCAAATACAGTTCACCCCTTGCTTCAATATCCCAGACCTGATTCCTTGTCCGATTACGATATTCACCCAAGGCATAGATATTATAAGTACTCATCCTCAGTATGGAATCAAATCGACCACTTAGATTCTGTAATGCAATTCCCGCTTTTATAAACTGACTTTGGTTATTCTTATCAGGAAATGTTAGCATGCTGAACTGATTGATAATACTGGTCCAACG
>NZ_JAYKBM010000256.1:0-239 GCF_035282565.1 Parvimonas sp. D9
TAAGGATTTTGATCTGGCAAGTCTGGTGATGTTAGCAGGAGGATTATTTTTATTGTATAAAACAGTTCGTGAAATACATCATAAGCTGGAAGGTGATGAGGAAGCTTTACATGGTGGTAATGCAAAGAAGTTAGGTTTTGCAGCTGCTGTATTTCAAATCATGCTGATTGATATGGTATTCAGTTTTGATAGCATCATTACCGCCGGTGGTACCGCCAAACATATTGAAATCATGATAG
>NZ_JAYKBM010000257.1:0-239 GCF_035282565.1 Parvimonas sp. D9
TCTGCTTGACTTCTTCCATAACAACGTATGTCCGTGTGTCATTGACGCCAGGCAGACGCAGCAGGGTTTCCCCCAGCAACTTACGGTAGGCTGACATATCCAGCACGCGTGTTTTCAACAGGTAGTCGAAATCACCGGATACTAAATGACACTCCTGAATTTCTTCAAGTTTTTGTACAGCGGTATTGAATTGTTCAAACACATCCGGTGCGCCACGATTCAGAGTAATCTCAACGAAT
>NZ_JAYKBM010000258.1:0-238 GCF_035282565.1 Parvimonas sp. D9
CAACAAGTACAATGAAGAAGTGTATGACATCCCCGTCCTAATCAATTGCCGGTGGGAAGAACGTAATGAACTGGTTCGGACCCCTAGTGGAGATGATATTACCTCTCGTGCTCGGGTGTTTGTGGATCGACGAGTCACTATCGGTGGGAAGCTCATCCTAGGGGACAAAACCGCCTATGTGAATCCCGACGAAGTGGAAGGTGCTGAAACCATCCAGGTTTATAACGAGATTCCCGAT
>NZ_JAYKBM010000259.1:0-238 GCF_035282565.1 Parvimonas sp. D9
TTCTTGCCTGGTTAAAAGCCCTGTTGCTACTAATTCTGTATCCAGAAATGCAAATAATACATAACCACTTCCATACAGTATAGCCCCAATTTTTAAAAAAATCCAGAATAGTGTTGCATGCGAGGCTGGCAGGATGGAAGTACTGCTGATTTGCAGAAAAGTAAAGGGAAGAAAACCCTGTAGCATCTGCTGTTTATTATGGCGGGTATACGCAAGCAATAAAGCAAAAAATCCGGCT
>NZ_JAYKBM010000260.1:0-238 GCF_035282565.1 Parvimonas sp. D9
TGTGCAGCTCCGGTATGTGCCCTATATGCTTCAAAAAAATCTTTTTCCATACTTGGGTCCGACTCGATAATAAAATAGACTTTTCCGCTTGTACCTTCGCCTAATTTTGACTCCAATTTACCTTTTTGTCCGAGTTTTTCCGAATTGTGTTTAACTAAATAGAGCCCTAGTCCTGTTGATTTGGGGTGTTGTCTTCCGTTCGAGCCGGAATATCCCGTAGCGAAACTGTGTGGTGCAT
>NZ_JAYKBM010000261.1:0-237 GCF_035282565.1 Parvimonas sp. D9
CGACGCTCCGGGCAAGGGTGGGCACGTCGGGCAGTTCGGACGTACCCTCCACCCGGGGATGGCTCGACAATATCTGTTCGACCAGCGTCGATCCGGCGCGGGGCATGCCGAGGATGAAGATCGGATCCGAGGCCATCGATCCCATCCCCGCGCACGCCGCGATCAGGGCGGCGTCGAAGGTTGCGATGCTGTCGTCGACGAAGCGCTCCGTCTCATCGGCGTCATAGACGATGCGGG
>NZ_JAYKBM010000262.1:0-237 GCF_035282565.1 Parvimonas sp. D9
CTCCGCTGAGGGTTCGGATCGGGCGGAACACATCATCGCCGGTAATCAGAAATCGCCCGAGCAGATCGCGAGCCTCAGGCGGCGTGAGGTCTAGCTCCCAAACGAACATCTCGAGCGGGGTCGAATCCAGATCGAGATCGGAAGCGTCCTGGCTGAAATAGCCCGCGACGACGCCGGCGCCGAGGCGGACTTTGCCGCCGAGCGGATCCAGCAGGCCGAGCGCGACCTTGACGAGGG
>NZ_JAYKBM010000263.1:0-237 GCF_035282565.1 Parvimonas sp. D9
GGGAATTGTCGATGATGACAGTAGGGAATACGGACATATCACCAGATATGCGCTCGAACAATGCCTTAAAGCGTTCGGGCTCTTCCATGATATGATGGGCCAGGAGAAGATGATACTCGCCGAAAGCATCATAGCCATAATTGTAGAGGCTCTCCAGAATCTGGATCGGCGCCACAGGTGCAAAACTTGCCATTATTCCCTCCCAGCTTTCAACGTCTTGTGCAATGCGTTGGCGGT
>NZ_JAYKBM010000264.1:0-237 GCF_035282565.1 Parvimonas sp. D9
GAGTATGTATCATTTCAAGACGGGCATAGATATCTTTTTCCTTGGTGAGTTTGAGCACATCCATCAACAGTACCTGGGGTTGCCCTTTATGGATACGCAATAAAGCATATCCCATTAATTGCGTACCCGGATCAATACCGAGGATGATCTCGTCTTTGGCCATGGGATGAAAATAGTTAAAAGTGTCCATTGGACTCCTTTGGACAAAGGTAAAAGGTCAAAGTCAGGAACAAATAT
>NZ_JAYKBM010000265.1:0-237 GCF_035282565.1 Parvimonas sp. D9
TCGAACAAATGCAAAATGAACTTTCTTCCAAATTTGGAATTGGCGTGCACTACTTTGAAAAAGATTTGTCGAAACCTGATTCAGCAAAAGAGCTTTTCTATGATGTAAAATCCGCAGAGCTAACAGTAACACACTTAATTAACAATGCAGGCTTTGGTGGTTATGGCAATTTTATAGAAACCTCATTAGAACATGAACTCGATATGATCAATTTGAATGTGAACAGTCTGGTAGTTT
>NZ_JAYKBM010000266.1:0-236 GCF_035282565.1 Parvimonas sp. D9
GCTTGTGCAGCCACATCAAAGCCAACGATCGCATCAGCAATGGTATCGTTTACGTTCTTCACAGCTTTGAGAACGCCTTTTCCTACGTATTTCTTTTTATCATTATCACGAAGTTCAACGGCTTCGTGAATACCTGTACTGGCTCCACTTGGAACAGCGGCACGGCCTAAGGCTCCGTCATCGGTTAATACATCTACTTCTACAGTGGGGTTGCCACGACTGTCGAGTATTTGACG
>NZ_JAYKBM010000267.1:0-236 GCF_035282565.1 Parvimonas sp. D9
GACTATATCGGCATTGGGCGCTCTTATGGTGTTATTGCCTCTGACATGAATTCTAATACCATCAATTATGCCGAGACGTTTGACGTTTACGGTAGTGCCCAGCGTGCGCAAGACATGGCCAATGTGCTAATGAGCATGGCGCCCGGCCGTACAGTCATCGTCATCTCAAATGATGAACCTGTAAACAATAGATTTGCCAATGGGCTTGGTGCGGCAATGGAATCTGTTGGCGCTGG
>NZ_JAYKBM010000268.1:0-236 GCF_035282565.1 Parvimonas sp. D9
CAAACATAAGGTTTACCAACTTGTGCTAAAGCTAAATCTACAACTGTGTCTATATCTGCCTTATAAGTTTCATTTTCTTTTTTAGATGGAGTTGTAGTATTTGATGAGTTGTTTTTCTTATTAGATTTTTCTTGTTTTTTAGGTTTTTCAACTTCAGGTTTTGTTTAAGAAATGTATGCTTTTATAAAGTAATCTGTCTTTCCGTTAAATTCAAATTATAACCATTCTCCTCTATC
>NZ_JAYKBM010000269.1:0-236 GCF_035282565.1 Parvimonas sp. D9
CTGGCTTGCCAACAGCGTTTGTACCTTGCTGACAATATACGCACCAATAGGAATTGCTGATGTCGCTGCCGGGGAGGGCGCATTGCAGGTGTGGATCGTGCGCGGGGTGGTGACAAACAGAAAATCGTCAATCAGCTTGCCGTCCGGCGATACCGCCTGCGCCCGCACACCGGCGGGCCAGGGCTGGAGATCGCTTAACGAAAGCCGGGGACAATACTTTTGCACCAGCCGCAGAT
>NZ_JAYKBM010000270.1:0-236 GCF_035282565.1 Parvimonas sp. D9
TGTTGATCTAACCGGACCCGCCAATGTGATTTCTACAACTCCACAGCGAAAAGATAGTTCCGCATCTGTACCAGCCATCAAAAATTTGAAACAACCACCGGGTGTGAATATTACCAATGCAGTACAATCTCCGGTACAATCCATTGAACTGGATTATGAGTTTATTGCTACCGACACCCAATATGCAGTGGTTGTGCTCAATAAAGTAGACGGCATGTTTGTAGGTGAAGCCAGAA
>NZ_JAYKBM010000271.1:0-235 GCF_035282565.1 Parvimonas sp. D9
TTTATCCTCCTGCCATCACACAAAGAAATCAATGGTATCGCTTTATTACCAATGGTGTAATTCATGCTGATATCGGTCATTTGGCTTTCAATATGTTCTCCTTCTATATGTTTGGCGAATTTGTTGAAAAATATTTCATAGCACTGTTTGATGAAAAGGGTAAAATATTATTTTTAGCCATGTACGTCACTGCATTAGCAGTATGTTTGATACCTACTTATTTACAGAACAAAGA
>NZ_JAYKBM010000272.1:0-235 GCF_035282565.1 Parvimonas sp. D9
TTATTAGCTGTTAAGCTGGGAACGGCTATGTATAAACCTTTTAATGTGAATCCGCTGGGAGGAAGATTAGAATTAACTCCTGCCACTGCATTGATTGATACAGGCACTTATAATTTTGATATCGAAGTAAGTAATATCCGAGGTTCAAGAGTCGTCAACAATATTGCGCAGGTTAGAATTACACCTTCTGTTCCATTTCAGCTGATCAGACAGTTTGCCAATAGCTCTGCACCCA
>NZ_JAYKBM010000273.1:0-235 GCF_035282565.1 Parvimonas sp. D9
AGTTAGTGTCATTAGTTGTTAGGTGTGGGGTTGTGGGGGGGGTGGGTGGGGTGGGGGGTGGGGGTGTGTGGGGGGGGGTGGGGGGGGGGGGGGGGGGGGGGGGGGGGGGGGGGTGGGGGGGGGGGGGGTGGGGGGGGGGGTGGGGGGGGGGGGGGGGGGGTATTGGGGGGGGGTGGGGTGGGGGGTTTTTTGTTTTGTTGGTGTGGTGGTTTGTTTTTTGTTTTTTGGGGGTGGG
>NZ_JAYKBM010000274.1:0-234 GCF_035282565.1 Parvimonas sp. D9
ATTGTTGATACGTTTATAGGAGATGCTGAAGATGCAGCTGTGGGAGCGGGTTCAGGTGTGGTTTCCGCTGCGGGAACAGTATTTCCGCCTGTATGCTGGGCCAATAAGGATGATATATCCTCTCCGGCTTTCCCAAATATGGCAAGCAGGTCATTTACCTGTAGTTTACCACCTTTGGGTGTTCCGATATGTAATAAGATACCATCCTGATAGCTTTCCAGCTCCATGGTAGCT
>NZ_JAYKBM010000275.1:0-234 GCF_035282565.1 Parvimonas sp. D9
ATACCATTGGCAACGGTTGTAATTGGTGGGTTATTATCAGCTACATTACTCACTCTTTTTGTATTGCCTTCCTTGTATCTTTTATTTGAAAAGAAAAAGATTCAAATACCTATGAAACCATTACTTATTATTGTAATGATGTTGTCAACCTGGTCTTTACAGGCACAACCGATCAAACTCGAAAAACTGTTAGCATTGGTGAAAGAAAAGTCGCCCATTTTAAAAGTGGGTCAA
>NZ_JAYKBM010000276.1:0-234 GCF_035282565.1 Parvimonas sp. D9
ATGTCGGGACGGTCATCGTCGACGAGGTGCACGCGGTAGCCGCGACCAAGCGCGGCGCGCACCTCGCCGTCAGCCTCGAGCGGCTCGACGCGCTGCGCCGCGCGGACGACCCGGAGCGGCCCGCCGCCCAGCGCATCGGCCTGTCGGCCACCGTGCGACCCATCGAGGAGGTCGCGCGCTTCCTCGGGGGCACCGCGCCCGTCGAGATCGTCGCGCCGCCGGCCACGAAGACGT
>NZ_JAYKBM010000277.1:0-234 GCF_035282565.1 Parvimonas sp. D9
AGATGGTTGAAAATCTTCTTATTCAAAATATTATTAAAAACAAACTGTTTAATTTGAATGTAACTATACAGGACAACAATTACAAAATATATAATATTAATATATGAATAATATTAGTATTAATATATGACAAACGGACAAATACTCTCTTAACATCTTAATAGAGTTTTTGCCATATTTTAGAAGTGAGGTTTTTATTTTGGGAAAATTTTATGTTTATGTAATTTTTGCTAT
>NZ_JAYKBM010000278.1:0-233 GCF_035282565.1 Parvimonas sp. D9
GTGTGACTGCTGATCTACTCCTGGTAGGTGCGGTGGTCATTTTTGCTATTTGGACGAAAGCCAAGGTTGGATTTGAACAGGAGGACTCTGTTGCCATAGGAGCATTATACGCATTAACCGCAGACAAGGCAGTCAAGAAGATCCAGACTTGGTGGTTAGGCCGGATAGACAAGAACTTTCCTGCAAATGGCGAGGAAGGTAAGTTTGACCATTAAAGTTAGTCTTGCTGGGCC
>NZ_JAYKBM010000279.1:0-233 GCF_035282565.1 Parvimonas sp. D9
GGGTGGTGCCAGTAATATTACTACCGGTACTACTGCCAATGAAACAACTAACAGGTTTATTTTCAGAAATGGTGCAGAGTTTCCGGTTATGACTGCCAGTGAAATTCAGTTCATGAAAGCAGAAGCTGCTTTTAAAAAGAATGATAGGGTAACCGCATTGGCTGCATTTCGTTTGGGGGTTAGTTTACATTTCGATATGTTAACTGATAAATACAATGCCAATGTGCCTGCTG
>NZ_JAYKBM010000280.1:0-233 GCF_035282565.1 Parvimonas sp. D9
ATGGCCATGATATACGATATAGTAATATGGCCGATATACCCGAAGGAAATCCATTGAGTATTGAAAATCTGAAAGTACATTTCTGCGCTAAAGGGAATGGCTATTTAGTGGCTGAAAGATCTTTTGTGGAGTTGATGGGTGCCAGTACTACACCTATTATGAACAACGTTCATTAGTGAGTAGTGGGTAGTGAGCAAAGAATAAACTAAGTAAATAAGTAACTAAGTAAAATT
>NZ_JAYKBM010000281.1:0-233 GCF_035282565.1 Parvimonas sp. D9
GAAAATGCCGTCTTCGCCATCAGGATGAATCAAACCGATCATATCCTGGAGCTCTTTGAGCTTTTTGTCATCGCCACGATCGCGTGCATCACAGTGGAACTTAACCCACTCATACACCTTCTGGAATTGTTCGATGCGATCGATCTTAATCATGGCGATGCCGTCGATGTGGTCGATGCGATCGTTGTCCTCGAACACGATGGAACCACCCTCTGCCGTCACAAGCAGAATGT
>NZ_JAYKBM010000282.1:0-232 GCF_035282565.1 Parvimonas sp. D9
CCGAAGAGCATCATTCGTCATGAATAGACCACCCATCTTATTGGTAGTCGTCAGACTGTTGTGCTGCTTGGCCCCACGCGCATGCATGCAGAAGTGTTTGGCCTTGCAAACAACAGCGATATCATCCGTTTCCAAGACGAAGGATAGGGCCGCGAATACCTGCTCGGTAAACTTCTCCTGGATCTGCGGACGTGCTGCAAAGAATTCGACCACGCGGGCAAACTTCGAAAGG
>NZ_JAYKBM010000283.1:0-232 GCF_035282565.1 Parvimonas sp. D9
GCCACACAAAAGTTTACAGATGCGGGTGTAGAGCTGAAGCTACAACGGTTGAAAGTAAATAGCAGAACCTTGCATTATGCCAAAACCGGGAACGACAGCTTACCTACTATTGTTTTTGTGCATGGCTCCCCGGGTGCATGGGATGCTTTTGAAGCTTTTATGCGCGATAAAATATTACTGCAAAAATACCGGATGATTTCAGTAGGCCGCCCGGGTTTTGGGTATAGCGATT
>NZ_JAYKBM010000284.1:0-232 GCF_035282565.1 Parvimonas sp. D9
AATAATTTTTTAAATATTCCAAAAATATAGTATTGGATTTTTAAAATTATTTTTTTGTTTTGTAATATAATTTTTAATTGTTTATTTTTCAATACTTCCAAATATTCCATAAGCATAACCCTCTTTATAATAAACAAAAACTTCTTGATTATTTAAAAAACATTTAACTGCCAATTATTTGTTTACTAGATTTGTATGAATATCTAAATTTGTATGGAGAGAAATCACATTA
>NZ_JAYKBM010000285.1:0-231 GCF_035282565.1 Parvimonas sp. D9
TAGATTTTGAAAAACAAATAAGCAACACTATAAAAAAAATAATGGAATTAATTTTTTTTTTAAAAAATAAAAAAAAAATTAAGTTATGGCAGAGTATTTTTTTAGTTTTATTGAACTTTTCTATTTTAAAAAATAAAAAAAAAAATACAGTACCTTTTTCTTATGATTCTGCTAATTTTAATATAAATGTATCAAAAGTACTACGTACTTTTTCATTATTACGTTTCTTTA
>NZ_JAYKBM010000286.1:0-231 GCF_035282565.1 Parvimonas sp. D9
GGATCGGCGGTCGCGCCGATATAGCCCCCGGTGGCGAGCGGGCGGTCGACCGCCAGCCGGTGCCGCTGGGCGCGGGCAGTCCTGACGTACATCAGCGCCCCCCCGTCCACAGGCCGAAGGCCAGTCCGGCAACGGCGGTCAGCGAAGCGAGCGCGGCGCGGCGGACCATTTCGCCACGATGCTGGCGCAGGATTTCTGCGGTCGCCCTGGCAGGTCGACGTGCAAGGCCCG
>NZ_JAYKBM010000287.1:0-231 GCF_035282565.1 Parvimonas sp. D9
TCCAGCAGTTGGAGAAGATCGCCGATGACGATGAGCAGATGCGTGCGATGCTCGAACAGTTCAAGGCACTCTGATCTTTCAACACCCAGGATAGAAGGGAATAATCGTGGCGAATAAGAATAAGGCAGAAGCCCCGAAGACGTCGAATGTCAAGGTGGCGGCGAAGAAGACGATGCGCCGTGAGCGGAAGTACAAGCCGCAAGATATGCTGTCGAAGACGCCTCTGGAGCG
>NZ_JAYKBM010000288.1:0-231 GCF_035282565.1 Parvimonas sp. D9
CGAGTTGCTGTTGATGCTGGTGATGGTCATGCGTCCCCTTTGAGTTCGTTGCGGAGGGTCATCCACAGTTTGCCCAGGACGTTATCGCCATTCCACGACCCGTCAGGCTGCTTGCCGGCACCCCAAAAAAGCCCGGAGCCGTGCTGCCGACTCGTGCAGTCTTCGATGATGATTTCGTCTCCGGTGGCGAGCAGCAAATCGCCCAAGTTGGGGTGCTGGTCAACCTTGAGT
>NZ_JAYKBM010000289.1:0-230 GCF_035282565.1 Parvimonas sp. D9
TCGGCCTGCACCGCCATGCTGTCTCATGCCCGCGTGTTGGAGCTGTTGGACTATGCCAGCGTCTACGGCGAGTTCGACGAGAACACACCGGTCGGTACGCGGTCCAGTCATGGGACGGTCCTGACCGAGGGGCAACTGCATGCCATCATCGCTTATCGCAAGGTGCTGTGCCTCATGCCCGTGCAGGCTGAGGCACCGGCAATTACCCGGGAGCAGGACCGCCGCAATAG
>NZ_JAYKBM010000290.1:0-230 GCF_035282565.1 Parvimonas sp. D9
TTGGTTTCAAAATCCCATAAAGTATGATCCAGATCGAAAAATATATGACGGTACTGCATAAAACAAAGTTAGTGTGTAAATAAACAGCTTCGGCTTCTTACTTATTGCCAAATAATTAACCTACTGCTGTGAATATTCATTTATAGTATTGATTTCACCTATTCAGGATAAAATGTTTTACTTCGTATTGCTTTCGTCAATTAAAATACCTGCTCATGAAAATTGTTATT
>NZ_JAYKBM010000291.1:0-230 GCF_035282565.1 Parvimonas sp. D9
TTTTTTATACATATCAATGGTGTAACAAAGTGTAGTGAATGTATAAAAAGAAATACCTGCCGGAAGGATGATATTGGGTTTGGCAGGATGATAATCCATGCCTAATGCATTTACAACGGTTACAAAATTTTCTAGTAAAAATGCTCCGTATTTAAAGAAACAAAGCATGCCGAGATTTCCAATTAAACTAACCACTAGCAGCAGTTTCTTTTTGGCCTTGTTTTCTTGGG
>NZ_JAYKBM010000292.1:0-230 GCF_035282565.1 Parvimonas sp. D9
ACTACCCTTTCTAATTACTTTTAAAATCAGATCAGCAATCAATGCACACCAAATCTGTATTTTAATGGCATTGGCATTATCACCCAAAAAATATTGAAGTTCATAGTTTTGTTTGATGCGTTTAAAAAAGGTTTCAATCTGCCATCTCTGGCGATAGTAATTGGCTACTGTTATTGCTCTGAGTCTCCTGTTGTTGGTGATAAACTCAAATTCTTTTTGTGTAATAGGGT
>NZ_JAYKBM010000293.1:0-230 GCF_035282565.1 Parvimonas sp. D9
TGATGCCCTTCATTTCGGTGCTCCGATGAGTTCGTCGAGGATGTCGCCGAGCGCCGCCTGCCACGGCCGCGGCTAGATGCCGTAAGCGGCGCGGATCGCGTCGTGGCTCAAGAGCGAGTTGGCGGGGCGCTTGGCCGGCGTCGGATAGTCGGCGGTGGCGATCGGCCTGACCGCCGCGATCGCGCCGCCGCGCGCGCCGCTCTGCGCAAAAATCTCGGCGGCGAACCCCG
>NZ_JAYKBM010000294.1:0-230 GCF_035282565.1 Parvimonas sp. D9
GCAAAAATTTCCAGGTTTCTACATCAATGCCCTTCGTGTCACTGAACAATATTATGCCCGAAGTGAAGATCATGTGATCTTGTTATCAATGCCACCAAAAGATCGTTTTCTAAAGCTTCAATTGGATTACCCTTGGATATTGAATGACAAAAGAATCAAAGATTATATGCTGGCTGATTATCTATCTATCAGTAAAGCTACACTAAGCCGTTTCAGGCATGGCAAATTTT
>NZ_JAYKBM010000295.1:0-230 GCF_035282565.1 Parvimonas sp. D9
CGGTATAAGAGACGCGCAAACCAAATAAAGTGACTATTTTTAGTTGCCTTACAGATATCTATGATCTCTTCTAGTCTGACGCACATTTCTACTTCGTCATGCGAGTTGTATGCTTGGTCTAGCAGGTCTTTAACGAGATCTATTGTAAAGAAGAGCTTGTTTTCTTCCAATAGCTCGTCATACCAGACTTCATTACCACCATGAGCCTTTATTTCTGGTGTATTGAATAT
>NZ_JAYKBM010000296.1:0-230 GCF_035282565.1 Parvimonas sp. D9
CACCGGGTGACCTATCCCGGGCCCGCGTCTGACCAGCTGACGCGGGTGCGCTGGCCCAAGGGGGCGGACAGGCTGGCGCGTGCCGTGCTGGCTTTGAACGTTCACTTTGGCGCACTGTATTTCGCCGACGGGCACCCCGTCTCATACGATTCGCTGCGCAGGCGCGAATATCACCACATCTTCCCGGATGCGCTGCTGCAGGAGGCCGGCATCGACAGTTACCTGGCACT
>NZ_JAYKBM010000297.1:0-229 GCF_035282565.1 Parvimonas sp. D9
GGTGACGTTGAGCTGCCACGCAAAGGCCCAGTCCTCGTCACTGCAGTCCAGGATGCTGCCGTGGTGCACGAAGCCCGCGCAGTTGAGCAGTGCGTCAAAGGCCCTCTCCTGCCCGGCCAGTGCCAGGATGTCTTGCGCATCGGTCACATCCAGCCGCCGCGTACGCAGGCCGTCCCGTCCCTCCAGTTCTGCCAGCGCCTGCATGTCGATGTCGGTGGCCAGCACGCTG
>NZ_JAYKBM010000298.1:0-229 GCF_035282565.1 Parvimonas sp. D9
TCTATCGTTACTTCTGAAGCTTCTGCATGTTTTTTGATATTGTGTAGCAGCTCCAAAACAATTCTATACAATGCCGCCTCTGTTCGCAAAGGATATCTATTCTTCAATTGACTTGTATACCGAATCTTATAGCCTTCTCCACTGTTCCATCTGGCAACCGTTTTTTCCAATATTCTATCCAATCCTTGTTCCTGCAGTTGTACAGGCATTAGATCGTGCGCGATATTAC
>NZ_JAYKBM010000299.1:0-229 GCF_035282565.1 Parvimonas sp. D9
AAATGCCCGTCCATCTTTACGCTTTACGGCCCAGCGTTGTGGTTTGTTATTTGTATATTTGCTTTCATAAAACTCAGTTACAGGGATTACGCCAAACTTACATTTGTAGGCAGATTCTTGAAAACTTGGTTTCTGAAAAATAGTTTCGTGACGTGCATTATAAGTATGTTTTGAAATATTAATATCTTCTGCCCATTTGGGTACTAAACCAAACAGAACCTCCCTCCAC
>NZ_JAYKBM010000300.1:0-228 GCF_035282565.1 Parvimonas sp. D9
GTATTCTTCCGGATGCAGCTTTTGAAATTGCAAGAAGAAGTAGGGGTACACCTCGTATCGCTAATGGTTTATTACGTCGCGTACGAGATTTTGCACAAGTATTAAATGATAGTAAAATTGATTTAGGCATCACACAACATGCATTAAAGGCATTGAATGTGGATGAACATGGATTGGATGAAATGGATAATCGTATCCTGTCAGCCATCATTGATAAGTTTAAAGGTG
>NZ_JAYKBM010000301.1:0-228 GCF_035282565.1 Parvimonas sp. D9
GTTGAACAACTGCAACAGTTAGTAGAGAAGCATCCTGCTATTGGTTTTTGGCAGAGTTACTTCAGGATCAGAAGAAACGGGTACATCTGGAATCACAAGCGGGTGTACAGAGTGTATACTGATTTAAAACTCAATATCCGCAGACGTTATAAAAAGCGGTTGCCACAACGTGTAAAGCAATCACTTTATCAGCCCGCTGCTATCAATGAGGTGTGGAGTATTGATTTT
>NZ_JAYKBM010000302.1:0-228 GCF_035282565.1 Parvimonas sp. D9
TGTCTTTTTGATAATTAAATTTGACTTATTATGATGAAATAATTACAGCTTTATCATAAGGCATAAATCTATAAGTATTATATCATAAAAACAATTTTAATAACAGTTAAAAACACGAAAAGGAGACTTGAAAGTCCCCTTTTAATATTCTGTACTTTGAAACAAATTTAAGTTTTATATTCTTTAATGTCCAAGTATATTCTTCTAATGACATTTTTAAATTTAAAT
>NZ_JAYKBM010000303.1:0-228 GCF_035282565.1 Parvimonas sp. D9
TCATTTCATCAAATGCAGCATTAACGGCATGATTCAGGTAAGCACTTTTAATAAAACGGTTATTTACAAAAAAATACTGGTCGCCCCTGGTTTTGCGCGCCGTTTCAGGTTTGCCTACAAAGCCATAAATATTCATGTAATCTGTCTTCTCCCCAACACTTACCAATTTGGCATTATAAGTACTACCCAGTATCTGAACAATTCTCTGTTTTAGGGTACCGGGTTCTA
>NZ_JAYKBM010000304.1:0-228 GCF_035282565.1 Parvimonas sp. D9
GGGAGTTTGGGTTTCTGATAGATAAAAAAGGAGCTGACCAACTTGTGAGTAAGATTGAAATGCTTTTCAAAGATGAAGAACTTCGTTTGAAAATTGGTAAAGCAGCAAGTTATAAAATTCGTCAGCTCTGTGATATGGAGAATTATGTTAAAAAATATGAGACTCTTTTTCGAGAACTAGTAAATAGTTCTCAGAGGGCATAAACAGGTGAACTTTGAATTCTTTATG
>NZ_JAYKBM010000305.1:0-215 GCF_035282565.1 Parvimonas sp. D9
CTTGAATTAAATAAAAGTAACAATTGGACAGGAGAATTTAAAGATTTAAAAGCATATGAATCAATTTTAAATTCAAAGCCTTACGAATATACGATAAAGGAAGTTGGAGAAAGTAATAATTCAATTAAATTTGACGGCAAGTGGTTTAAGGTAATTTATTCCGGAAATATGAAAGACGGAATAAAGGTAGAAAACAAAGAAACACCGAAATGGAC
>NZ_JAYKBM010000306.1:0-215 GCF_035282565.1 Parvimonas sp. D9
ATTATATTTTTTCTTATATATTTATAAAGATGAAGTTTATTTACCTTTAATGTCTAGCTACTAAACGAAGTTATCTCCCTTATACGTCATCTCGACCGGAGTGGAGCAAAGCGAAACACAGCGGAGAGATCTCATATATTTGCTTGTTTACAAGCAATAGTAGGTCTGACGCAAAGATTGTTCAAATCTTTGATTTGAGTACAATCGACTGTGGA
>NZ_JAYKBM010000307.1:0-214 GCF_035282565.1 Parvimonas sp. D9
ACATATGTTGTATATTCAGGAATCTTATCCTTAATTACAACTTTTTGTTCTTTTCCTGTTGTATTTTTGTAAGTTACCTTGTAAAGTAGTTCTTGTCCAGCCTTAACTGTTTGTTTATCTATACTTACTTGTGTATCTTGACTATCAAATACATCTTTCTTTGGCTTTGTAGAAGTTGGATTTGTTGTTTCATTTGTTTCAAACTTGTTATTTC
>NZ_JAYKBM010000308.1:0-209 GCF_035282565.1 Parvimonas sp. D9
ATCTTATCTTTTATTTCTACTTTTTGATCTTTTCCTGTTGTGTTCTTGTAAGTTACTTTGTAAAGTAATTCTTGTCCCGCTTTTACAATTTCACCATCTATACTTACTTGTGGTGCTGAACTGTCAAATACGTCTTTCTTTGGCTTTGTAGAAGTTGGATTTGTTGTTTCATTTGTTTCAAACTTGTTATTTCCTTCTAATACATCTGC